>DASRBN010000012.1 GCA_035653615.1 Ktedonobacteraceae bacterium
GGGAGCGACGGCCTTTTGTCGCATCCGCGGTTATTTGTCGACGTTGCGCAAGCAGGGCGTGGATCTGCTTTCTGCTTTGGAGGCCACGTTGCGCGGTCATCCTGTCCTTCCTTCATTTCAGACTACCTGAGTAGTTACGAAAACTTACTTTACCAAAACCAAATAAACGATGTAGAGACCTAACGAATTGCATCTCTACATCGCTTTTCAGGCAGAATACTACCCATTGAGTGAGCAAACCCAATCACGCCGTCCTGATGTTCCTCGCCTCCTCAAGCCCTAACATCTTGATAGCGTTCTCGCGCAGGACAAATTTCTGCACTTTGCCGCTGCCCGTCATGGGATAGGACGTGACGAACTGGAAGTAGCGCGGAATCTTCTGGCTGCTGATGCGGCCCTTGCAGTACTCACGCAATTCTTCCTCAGTGAGCTCCACACCCTCTCGAGGAAGCACCACGGCCAGCAGTTCTTCACCATAGAATTTGTCGGGAACGCCCAGCACCTGCACATCGGCTATCTTAGGATGGCGAATGAGGAATTCTTCAATCTCGCGCGGGAAGATATTCTCGCCGCCGCGGATCACCATTTCTTTGAGGCGGCCCACAATGTTGACATAGCCGCGCGCATCCATTGTTGCCAGGTCGCCGGTATGCAGCCAGCCATCAGCGTCAATAACCTCGGCAGTTTTCTCCGGCATATTGTAGTAGCCCTGCATCACCAGGTAGCCACGGCAGCAAATCTCGCCGCGCTCGCCGCATGGAACGACCTGCCCCGTCGCCGGATCAATGATCTTGACATCGACATACGGCTGCGGCACGCCTACCGTCGCCGCCTTGAGTTCGAATGGGTCTTCCGGGAAGGTCAGGGTGAAGCCGCCGGTGCTTTCGGTCTGACCGAAGGTAATCGCTACATCCGCCCCCATACGCTCTTTTACTGCCTCCATCAAGGCGACTGGTACGGGAGCGCCTCCACAGAGTATCATTTTCAGTGACGAGAGATCGTACTTATCAAAGTCGGGATGCTGCAACATGGCAAGAAACATCGTAGGAACGCCGCCGGTATAGGTGCATCGTTCGCTACTGATGATCTGCAGGGCTTTCAGGGGATCGAAAGCGATCAGCGGATAGATGGTGCCACCCTGACTGAGCGCGGCTACCACGAAACCCACACAGCCGAAAACATGGAAGAAAGGAACGATGACGCAGCCGCGCAGGTCCTGGTCAAACCCCAGACGCTTGCCACCGATCCAGCCAATGTTGATGACCGCGAGGTGTGAGAGGACGGCCCCCTTGGGAAAGCCGGTCGTGCCGGATGTATAGAGAATCATCACCGGGTCGTCAGGTGTAACGCTCGCCTGCCGCTCCTTGAGGGCCTCGGCGCTGATCTGGGCGCTACCGGCGACCATCTCGCGGAACATCGTGGGCCGCCATTCCTGTTGCTCTAACAATCCCTGCGGTGGAGCACCGAGTAAGCTGACGTAACGCAGGTTGGGTAAACGCTCGCCCGTTACTTCGCCATTCTTCGTGCCGGGAGTCGTCAGAGAGCGTATCGTCGCCAGGCAATCGTGGTCGCGTATCTGCGCCATGAAGAACAATGCGGCAACGTCGCCCTGCTTCAGAATATACTCCAATTCGGCCCCGCGCAGCAGGGGATTGATTGTTACCAATACCAGGCCGATTTTAGCGGCGGCCAGCTGGATGAGCGGCCATTCCGGCAGATTAGCAGCCCAGATGGCGATATGCTCGCCCTTGTTCAAGCCAAGCGCCATCAGGCCGCGGGCCACGGCATTGACGCGCTCGCGATACTCGACATAGCTCCAGCGAATATCGAGCGCCCCGCCAAACTCTGGATAGCCGGAATAGACCAGCGCTTCCTTGGTGGGATATTCTTGAGCGCGCAGGTCTAAAAGATCGCCAATAGTGATTTCAAGCAGTGATTCGCCGTCAGTTTCAGCCTGCCAGTACGACAGGCCATCATTGGTCATGCCCATGATCGCATTTCCTCCTCCTGGGCAGCAGGTGAAAGCATCTATACAGACGGTTCAGTTAAGGATATAACTCAGTATAGCACGTCAACAATTTAGCGTATATGTTTTCTTGTACGGCAAATCTTTATACAGAGATCATAGTGAGACTTTGGACACCGGAAACTGGGCAAACTACTCACCTTTAGGACTACACTCTCCCAATTTGAGGCAATACGACATGAAGACGAAAATGGCAACGAGTATTGGAGCGCTAAGGTTTATTCCTTCTGATCATTTCAATTCAGGAAGGCAGCCATAAAAAGATCAAGGGCTACACCTTCACATACACATGCGTTGTCGCATCATAGCGATACGCCGGATTCCCCTTATGAAATATCAGGTTGCCGTTGTTGTCGAGCGTGAGCCAGAGCAGAACCTGGGTACCGGCGGGGAGATGTAAGGGATAGCCCCAGTGATCAAGCGCGCCGGGTCCGGTGACTCCAAACAGCCAGGCGCCATTATCATCGATAATTGTGTTGGGGAGCAACTGGCTGCAGGAGAGTGAGTTATCATCATGGGTATTGTCTACCTGTAGATCACAGGCACGTAGCGACATTCCATTGAACGAAGCGGTAGGATCGGCATAGGGATAGTTCGGGAAACCAGGCACGACCTTGCGCGCAAGCGTGGCCTGCGCCCATACCCAGGAACCAACTTTAACCGGCAGAGATGTTTGCACAAGCAGGTGAATCTTCACGCCCGGAGCAACACGCACAGTGAGCCAGCAGCCGCCGGAACAATCGATGCCGATATTTTGCTGCTGCGCGACATTGATTAAGGGCGTCGGTAATGGCTGCTGAGGAGCGGTTGGATTGATCTGCACAACTACGCCGCCCAGCGCTACCAGTGGATATTGCGGGGGCAGGGCCAGCACCATACCGGGTTGTAGGGCGTGACAATTTTGACCAAGTACAGCATTCAGAGCTTTGACGGTATTTGGATTGGCATCACTGAAGATCTCGCTTGCATCTGCCATGCGCATTTGCACAGTGAGTATTTCATCGCAGGAATCACCTGCCTGGACAGTATAGAGAATGGAACCTGCTTGCGGCAGCACCGGGGAAAATGGGGGCAAGGGCGTGGGGGTTGGGGCCGGCGGCGGACCGGAAATGTTATAGAAATACCTGGTCAGGGCCGGTAATAGCTGCTGGCCTTGCTTTGTGCCAAATAAAAAAGCAGGGAAAGCGACTATGATTAAAATAGGCAGCAAGAGCAGTAATCGCCAGGGGATAGCATGGACTACCGCACGTACATTTTCCCGTGGTGTGCTGCGATGTTGAACACGGCCGTCCATAGGTTTTTTCCCCTCGTTAAATCGTCTCTTCCAGAACGTATTATAGCAAGATGACACAGAAATTACCATCAATACATATGAACACATAAATTTTTCAATGGCTATTTTTAGCTATTCAGATGGCGGAATATACGCTTTATACTTTTTGCAAGGTATACTTTTTATTAGCGCAAGGTTTCATTAGGAAGGGGTATTATTCGTGGCAAATGCACCAAAGGTTCTGATTGTTGACGATAGCGCTACGTCATGTTTATTAATGGCTCGCGCCCTGGCAAATGCCGGGTGCGATGTAATAACTGCATCCGATGGGAATGAGGGCATAGCTAAGGCTCTCATGGAACGCCCTCATTGTGTCATACTCGATGTTGTCCTGCCGGGAGTTAGCGGCTACGGTATATGCCGCCAGTTGCGAGCGTTGGACCCGGAACGCAACCTCTCCATCATCATGGTGAGTACCAAGAATACTTCGCTGGATCAAAGCTGGGGGCTGCGCCAGGGGGCAGATCGCTATCTGCCCAAGCCATTTACCGAAGAAACGCTGGTGCAAACTGTGGGAGAGGTGTTGACGGAACATATGTATCGATGATTGGTCCCCGGCAGAGAGGCGATGCCTATTATTCGCCTCTCTGCCTGCTACTCCAGACTTTCAACCCGGCAGCTGCATCAATTGCTGATAGTGCGTTTCACTCAACCATAACAACGGGAACATATCTTCCTCGATTGCCAGCATCAGGGCGTCGGCTTCCTGCCAGGCAAAATCGTATGCCAGGGGGGATATTTTTCCCTCTCGCAACGCCTCATCCAATTCTTCAACATCCAGTAAGATTATTTCTCCGTCTGGTGTTACCACAATATCAAGATAAAGATCGTCATACCAGGGCACCCCATCTTCATCAACGCCCAGTTGCCAGCAAATGTCAATATACCACTGAATAACCTCGCCATCCGCATTAAACATGGTGGTCAAGGTATAATGGGCTCCTTCAGGAAAGTGCTGTAGCCATGATAAATCTCTGTCCGCAATGTATATCTTTTGATCTTGTAGTTCAATAGAGAGAGGCTCTTCTACCTCATCCATATGTAGCAATGTGATATAACCGCTATATTCTTTCGCGTTCACACGTGTCATACGAAATCGGCTTCGGGTAATGCGTTTCCAATCGGCGCGGTCCGCGCGTTTGCGTTTCAAGCGTCTCTCCTGCCAGGTACTACTGAAACTCAACCAGAAGTGGTATACTGAATTGTACTGATTATTGTTGCTACATTTTAGCACGTTCTGAAATCAAGCAGGCAGATGAACATGGTAGAAGGCACAGGTCGTAGCCTTCTTGAACGCGCAGGAACACTCCTGACACTTTTTACGCTCATCGACAAAAGGCCTGCCGGTTTCTTGAATTTCACCGGCAGGCCTTTTATGGATGGGTGCGAAATCAGCTATTCCGCGCTACCGAACTCCTTGATTTCCTGCATCTCCGTTTCGGAGAGTTCGCGTGGCACCTCTCCACGGTTAATCTTCTGGCTTTGTACATAACGGCGCGTACTTTCAACGATCTCCGGGTTGGCAAGCGTCGTCACATCGCCCACGGGAGCGAAGTTGGTAATCGAAGCAAGGACGCGGCGCA
Source organism: Ktedonobacteraceae bacterium (assembly GCA_035653615.1). Lineage (NCBI taxonomy): Bacteria > Bacillati > Chloroflexota > Ktedonobacteria > Ktedonobacterales > Ktedonobacteraceae > Ktedonobacteraceae bacterium. The sequence goes on from DASRBN010000012.1 coordinate 4,943, forward strand.
TGATCTTGCCGGAGCGTGTCTTCGGCATATCCGCGACGATCCAGATATTCCTCGGTTTGGCGATCTTGCCGATCTCCCTTTCAATCGCCTGGGATACCTTATCCTCGATTTCCTTGCTTGCTGTGTAACCAGGTTTGAGCGAGACATACATCTCGACCACTCTACCGCGCAACTCGTCCATCATGGGAACAGCGGCGGCCTCGGCAACCTCATCGACGGTCAGAGCGGCAGACTCAAGCTCCTTGGTGCCAAGACGATGTCCGGCTACGTTGATCACGTCGTCAACGCGACCCAGGATGCGGAAGTAGCCGTCGGCGGCCAGTACCGCGCCATCACCGGCGAAGTACGGCCAGTCATGCCAGTCCTTACTTTCGGGATTCTTGCAGTACTTGGCATAATAGGTTTGCACAAAGCGTTCCGGCTGGCCCCAGATTGTCTCGAAAACACCTGGCCAGGGATTGCGAATACAGATGTTGCCCGCGCGCCCGCTTCCGGCTGGAACCTCATTGCCTGCCTCATCATAGATCACCGGGTAGATGCCAAGCGCGCCGGGACCGCAACTGCCAGGCTTCATTGGCTGCAAGGCAGGTAGTGTAGTGCAGAGGAAGCCACCTGTCTCAGTCTGCCACCACGTGTCGACAATGACGGCTTCATCCTTACCAATGGTATGGTAATACCAGCGCCAGACATCCGGCTCAATCGGTTCACCTACCGTGGTCATGTGCTTGAAATGGTAGTTGTATTTGGCCGGCTGATCGGAGCCAACCTTGCGCAGCATGCGAACAGTCGTTGGAGCGGTATGGAAGATGGTCACACCCAGCCGTTCAGCGATGCGCCAGGGTCGGCCAGGATCGGGATAGGTTGGCACACCTTCGTACATTACACTTGTCGTTCCCAACGCCAGTGGGCCATACACGATATAGGAGTGACCGGTGATCCAACCGATATCGGCGAAGCACCAGTAGGTATCATCGGGATGGATATCCTGATAGTACTTCGACGTTCCGGCCACATAGGACAGGTAGCCGCCGGTGCTATGCTGGCACCCCTTGGGCCGTCCGGTCGTGCCGCTAGTGTACATGAGGAACAATGGGGCCTCGGCAGGCATAGAAACCGGCGGGACGATTTTTCGTTGATAGTTGGCGAGCAGCTCATCAACAAAGAAATCTCGCCCTTCGACCATCGGCGTATTAGAAGAATACTTGCCGGGATAGCGCCGCCAGACCAGAACCTTCTCAACCTCGACACCTTGTTCGCGGGCCGTTTTTACCGCCTCGTCTGCCTTGGCCTTGTGATCGACCAGCTCTCCATTACGGTAATAGCCATCCATTGTCACCAGGATACGACTGCCCGAATCTGCAATGCGGCCTCCACATGCTGCCCCGCTGAATCCACCAAATACCTCAGAATGAATCACGCCCAGACGGGCGCAAGCGAGCATGGAAACGGGCAGTTCAGGCACCATCGGCATGTGGAAAGTGACACGGTCGCCGGTCTTAACGCCGCCAAAATCGAGAAGCAATGCAGCGAATTCATTCACCCTGACATAAAGTTCTTGATACGTGATGGCCAGTGTCTGTTCTGCTTCCGGCTCGGGCACCCAGATCAAGGCCGCCTTATTAGGATTCTTCTCGCGATGGCGGTCGACACAGTTGTAGCAGGCATTGAGTTTGCCGCCGACGAACCACCTCCAGAACGGCGGATTGCTCGTATCCAGCGTCGTGTGCCAGTACTGATCCCAGGTGAGCAGGTCGGCATATTCCTTGAAGCACTCTGGGAAATTTTTTTCTTTAAATCGCTCAAGGATAGCCGGATCGTTTACATTCGCCTGTCCAATAAACTTTGGGCTGGGATAGAAGTATTGCTCCTCGCGCCAGTGAACAGCAATCTGAGCTTCGGAGACTAATCCTTCCTCTTCTTCAATTGCCATGACTTGATTTCCTCCTACATGGTAAAAATACTATGTTCCACGACTCTTGTGAACTTGTGATAATCATTCCAGTTGCAAGAATGTTACGGTGACATTGCTCTCTTATCCTTTCTCTCTGGTTGCATCCAGAATTCAGGAATATATGAATGATTTCAACCCCGGTCGGGCTTGCTAAAGCATTTAGCCTTCAGGAAATCACTATGTTCTTCTTGTTTCGTTTCAATCTCAAATGAGAAGCCAGGCCTTTTTAGCCTGATATAGCTCACAAGAGCCTGTGTTGAGCGTGGATTGTAGGGATCGAGTACCGGGCTAAAGCATGGCAGCACGTCTTTCCGCCAGAATGCGAGAAGTTTAAGTTTACTCTCCTGACTTGGATGTCGCTGTATGCTGGTTTCGTGCTGAAAAAGAGATCAAATATCATGGAACAGTTCTCGTGGATATAAGTTGGACGAATCTCTTTTCCTGCTGAAATACTACCATAACCAGAAGCTATTTACAAGGGAACAGGTTAGCTCTAGAGGTTCATTCATGCAAACGAAAAAAGCCAGGATAACCTCGCCTGGTCATCCTGGCTTTTAAACTCAGACCCTGTCTATGTCTGCGAGGGAAGTGGCACACCGATCTGTTGCAATACGCCTGGAACGCCACCACCAGGTACATTATCCGAGGATAGGCTGGCAATTTTATCACCCTGGAATGTGAACTCCAGATGTTCTTCGGGTAAGGCAACCGCTTTGTTGGTTGCCGGAATGGGCGGGAGACCTGGGACCTGCAAGTCTCTAGTATGCGTGCCGGTAATGTGTACTGTTGCTACCACTTTGTCGCCCTGCTCTTCCAGAGAACCCAGGTTGAATGACCAGTCAGGGAAAGCATTCATAAATGCGCTCTGGATGGCGATGAATTCTTTTTTCCCGACCGGTTGCGGTGTTGGGCCACTGAGCGTGAAATCATCCGACAGGTACGTGGCTACTTTGTCCCAATCGCGCGCTTCCATGGCCTCGGAAAAGGCCTCGACGGTCTGTGTTTTACTCATACTGCCTGTACTCCTTCTCTTTTTATCATGCTTTGCATTTCAGAAAGGAGTTATGCGCGTACTTGCTCTTAGACGCCATAACTCTCTCAATAGAAAGAGCGAGCATATTTTGCACATCGCTCTTTCTGCTGAGAGAGTACGTAAAGGTTTTCAAGATAGATCAATCTTTATCTTCCGCCCATCGTCAGGGCCATAATCGCGTTCTGGGCGTGCATGCGGTTTTCGGCCTGGTCGTAGACGACGGACTGCGGGCCGTCGATCACGGCATCCGTGACCTCGACGCCGCGGTCTGCCGGCAAGCAGTGCATGTAGATGGCATCCTCTTTTGCCAGGGACATACGCCGCTCGTCGCAAATCCAGCTTTCGTAGCGGCGAATCGTATCGGTGAGCTTCGATGGGTCCTTTACCGCGACGAGCGGCCCCCAGCTCTTGGGATAGACAACGTCGGCCCCCACAAAAGCCTCATCCATGTCGTGGACGATTTTGAAACTACCGCCGGTCTTGCGCGCATTAGAAGCCGCATTGTCCAGGATTTCCGGCATCAGTTCAAATTCGGGTGGATGAGCCAGTGTGACATCGGCTCCGAACTGCGTGAAGAGTTCGATGACCGACTGCGGAAGCGAAAGCGGCTTGGTATAGGATTTGGCATAGGCCCAGGACATGACGACTTTTTTGCCGCGCAGGTCGCCCTTCTTTTCGATCACGGTCATCAGGTCGGCCATGGCCTGGCAGGGATGGTAGATATCACATTGCATGTTGATGACAGGCACGCTGGCGTATTCCGCGACATCGCGCAGGTATTTGTTGCCCTCGCCCCAGTCGCAGTGCCGGATGGCGATGCCGTGTCCGTAGGCGGAGAGTATTTTGCCGATCTCCTTTGGCGTGTCACCGTGTGAAATCTGCATCTTATCGGGTTCGAGGAAAATAGCATGCCCACCTAGGCGCGTCATTCCGGCCTCGAACGAGTTGCGCGTGCGTGTCGAGGAAAAGAAAAAGAGCATGAAGAGCGTTTTGTCTTCCAGCAAGCGCGTTGGCAGGTCAAGTCCCCATTTCATTTTGAGGTCGAATGCCAGGTGCAGCACAGTCTCTAATTCTTCTTTTGTCCATTCCTGCGTACTGATAAAATCTCGTCCGCGTAAATTGGTTTTCATTCTATCAAGTCCTTTCTATAGAGCATTTATCTTTCTTCATCGGGCACAATCCAGGTTCCGGTCTGACCGGCCAGGGCCTGGTCGATAGTTTCGGGCATGGTTATTAGCGCGGCCTTTCCGCCTTGTTCGAGATAGTTGATGCAGGCCTGCACTTTTGGTCCCATGCTGCCCTTTGCGAAATGGCCCTGTTCGTAGTAACGCTTTGCCTCGCTCAGGGTAATACGGTCGAGATCGCGCTGGTCGGGTTTCTTGTAGTTCAAGGCAACCTTTTCCACGGCGGTTGAGATGAGGAAGAGGTCGGCATGTAATACCTGGGCAAGCAGGCTGGAAGCCAGGTCTTTGTCGATTACCGCCTCTACGCCTGAGAGCCTGCCCTCGCTATCGGCAACGACCGGAATGCCGCCGCCTCCCACGGCTACTACAATAACGCCGTTTTTGAGCAGCCAATCTATCACGTCGCGTTCGATTATTGCCCGCGGAAACGGAGATGATACAACGCGCCTCCACCCGCGCCCGGCATCTTCAACCATCTTCCAGCCCTCGCGCTCCATTTTGACGCGCGCCTCCTCTTCCTTGTAGAAAGAGCCGATGGGTTTGCTGGGATTGTGCATGGCCGGATCATTTTTATCGACCAGCACCTGCGTCACGACGGTCACGCACTGGCGCGAAATATCCCGGCGCAAAAATTCGTTGTGTAGCGCCTGCTGGATCATGTAGCCAATGGCGCCCTGCGTATCGGCCCCGCATGAATCGAGCGGGACGGTATGCAGCACGTGATGGGATAGCTCGGAGCGCAACAGGATGAAGCCGACCTGCGGCCCATTACCATGAGTGATGACCACATTCCAGCCCTGCTCGATCATTCCGGCAATATGTACCGCCGTCTCGCGCACGGCATTGAATTGATCTGGTACGCTCTTGTGCGCCTCATCCTTGATTAAAGAGTTGCCGCCAATGGCAACCACGGCTAATTTACTCATAGGGCCTCCAGGAACAATGGCAGCATGGCGTAGAAGTCCGCGCACTGCGCAACCTCTTCAGCCGGCACCTGGTCGAGCGTGGTATGCGCCCAGTGTTCTTCTCCGGGGCCGAAGCCAATCGACGGAATGCCTGCCTTGCCCATCCAGTAGGTTGCGTTGGTCGAAAAGACCCACTTGCCGGTCTTCGCGGGGCGTCCATAGCAGCTTTCAAAGGTCACTTTGCCCGCCTGTACGTAAGGATGGTCTTCCGCCAGCGCCCAGGCCGGGAAGATTTTTTCGACGGGGAAGACAAATCCGGTGTAACTCGGCACCTCGTACATGGGTACGACAATTTCGGCAAGGTGCGCGTTGGGCAGCGCGCGCAGTTCGTTCAGCACTACTTCCTTCGTTTCAGCCGGGTGCATGCGCCGGTCGATATAGAGGTCGCACTGGTCAGGCACGGCATTGAGTGAGGCGGTGCGCGTGCTGATGTTGGTCACAGTGATTGAGCCAGGGCCGAGGAACGGATCGGGACGGCTCTTCAACTCCTCGTTCAGTCGCTCGACGCCCTGAATAAAGGGAAGCGCCTTGTAGAGAGCGTTATCGCCGCGTTCCGGGGCGCTGGCATGACAGCTGCGACCCTTGAAAGTGACGCTGATCTCCGTACGCCCGCGATGGCCGCGATAAATCTCCATGTTGGTCGATTCGCCGATCACGACAAAATCGGGACGAATGCCCTCGTGTTCGACCAGCGCATTGCCGGAGATGCCGTCGCACCATTCTTCCATATTGCCGAAATAATAGAGCGTCCAGTCTCTGGCCAGGCCTAGCTTCTTCAGTGTTGCCAGGGCGTAGATCATGGGCGGCGTGGAGCATTTTTCATCGCCCGCGCCGAGACCATAAATAATGCCGTTTTCGTATTTGCCCTGAAATGGGTCCCATTGCCACTGTGTGGGGTCGGCAATGCTGACCGTGTCGATATGGCTGTCGTAAAGCAGCACGCGGGGGCCATTGCCGATGCGTCCAAGGATATTGCCCATCGAGTCGCGGCGCACCTCGTCGAAGCCAAGATCAGCCATGCGCGCGCCTATAGCATCGCCAACCGGGCCTATCTGACTATCAAAGCTTGGTATGGCAACGATATCACGCAGGAACTGGATCATTGTATCATGATGTTGTGCCAGTTCTTGCTGGACGGCGATCTGAGATTCATGTGAGTTCACTCTTTTCGATTCCTCCTCATTTTGTTGAATTATTGGCCTGGCAGTCTCCCAGGAGTGTCATTCTTCGCTGCGCTCAGAATGACAGGCCCAGGAGCGATGCAAAAAACCTACCTCCACTGCCCATGATTTTTAATGCCGCATCCAGACCGGGCGCCTGATCGGTGTCATGCATTTATTCTTCTATTTTCGCGATCCAATATAATAGAATCATAACCTCTTCCATAAAGCCTGTGATAGTTCCCTTGCCCTGGCATGAATACGTGCCTCGTCAATCGTCAGCAACTGGCGGTTGCGCATCAACCAGCGACCGGCAACCATAGTCGAGTTGACCTGAGATCCATCCATGCCGAAGATGAGGTGCCAGGGAAAATTATCGCTGCTGAGCGGCGTGGGCGGCAGATAATCGAGCAAAACAATATCGGCGGCACCTCCAACGCTCAATTCGCCGACACGCGGGAAGTCGGCGCAGAACGGACTGAAAACGGCTTGCATAATCTGAGCGTTATCTTCAAATGCCAGCTTGAGTACCAGGTCTGCTGGCATGGCCCTGGGGTCTGCCAGAGCCAGTTTGTGCAGAAGATAGGCCGTCTTCATCTCCTGCATCATGTTCATGCTGAAGCCGTCGTTGCCGAGACCAACATTCACTCCGGTTCGCAGCAGTTCCTCGACAGGCGCTCGCCCGACGGCATTGTTCATATTCGAGCGCGGATTATGCACACTGCTGGTGCTTGTATCTGCCAGCCTGCCCATCTCACCACCCTGCACATGCACGCAATGCGCGGCTATTGTGCGCGACCCCAGAATACCCGCTTGCTCGAGACGGTCTACGACGCGCATATCATAGCGCGCAATGCTATCCTGCTCATCGGCAACATCTTCGGCGACATGAATATGAAAGCCAACGCCGAGATTCGCTCCGCCCTCTGCGCACCGTTCCAGCGTTAAAGGGCCGAGTGTGAACGAGGCGTGCAGGCCATAGCTCGCGGCAATCCTGCCTGCCTCAGCTGCTTGCCTGCGTTCGGAGCGTAACGAACGGATAAAGCGTTCATTCTCATGGATGCCCCCGGCGGTTACATCCGGCCCATCGCGATCTGAAACCTCGTAGGCGAGACAGGCTCGAACTCCTGCTTCCTCCACAACATCACCGATGACATCCAGGCTGCCCTCAATCGCATTCGGGCTGGCATGGTGATCGACGACACAGGTCGTGCCATGTCGAATGGCATCGACCATATATACTCCTGCACTGGCCTTAATATCTTCGAGCGTCAGGAGCTTATCCAGCCGCCACCATAAACGCTCAAGGATTTCAAGGAAATTACGCGGTGGTTCGCCTGGAATAGCCATGCCACGCGCAAAGGCGCTATAAAAATGGGTATGCGAACAGAGAAAGCTAGGCATAATCAGGCCATCGTTTGCATCCACATACTCGGCATCGGGATATTGCTGGCGCAACAGGCTATCAGAATCGATGGCAGCAATGCGACTATCGCGAACCAGCACAGCTCCCCGCTCGATTAGCCGGTTTTCGGCACCCAGCGTGACCACTATGCCATTGCCGATGAGAATCTCCGACATGCTTTTTCTGTCCTTACCTGGCATCCGCGAGGTTGGTTACCTATCCCGGACAGGGTTCCCCCAAGAGGTGCCACTACACTACTTTCCAACTTTCTCTGATGGCCTGAAGCGCATAGCAGACCAGACATCGTTCAATGAAACAAGCGTAACACCGCTATAGCCATGTTGCGCAACTGCATCCCACAGAATATCGCGATTCAAGTCGGTACCTGCTTTCGTTCCGCCTTTGGGATACGCAATCCACAATAATGCATCGTATTTGACGGCCTGCAGAGCAAGCGGCAGAAATCGCTCTAACTCACTTTTATTCTTCGCGAACACCTGCACAAAATCGCAGTTGCCTTCAGGATGTTCAACCAGCTCAATGCCCTCCGGCAAAAGACCAGGTTCGTCGAAGTAGCCAGGCGGCGGATTGATGATCATGGCTCGCTGCCCGGCTTTGAGCTGGAGTTTTTTGACGAGTGTACTATTGACCATATTCCACTACTCGTTCGACTATCTCCATGCCTTCCTTTCCTGTGGCGACCGACACGACATTGCCGGCGGTTTCAACTACAGCATCGATACTCTTCAGGCCACTTCCTGTTACCAGCAGCACGACTCGTTCATCGCGGTCAATCTTGCCCTCTTCTAAAAGACGAAGTAGACCGGCATAGCTGGCGGCGCCTGATGGTTCGGCGAAGACGCCGGTGAGGCGCGCCAGGGCCTTTTCCGCCGCTAAAATCTCTTCATCGGAGACGGTTACGCCAAAACCGTTGCTGGCACGGATCATGCGTACCGCCATTGTGCCATTGCGCGGGAGACCGACAGAGATACCATCAGCTACCGTGTGTGCCGGATAAGGTCTCACTACCCCATCACCTTCCAGTGCGCGCACAATGGCGGGCGACCCTTCGGCCTGCACAGCGATCATACGCGGGATGCGCTCGATCATGCCCAGGTGGTAAAGGTCGTCAAAGCCCCGGTAGACGCCGCTGATAATGCAGCCATCTCCGGTTGGCACGATTACGCTATCAGGAACCTGCCAGCCCAGTTGCTCGGCGATTTCGAGACTGGCAGTTTTTTTGCCCTCGACAAGATAGGGATTGTAGCCGGTATTGCGATTATACCAACCAAAAGCGTTGCAGGCTTCGATACACATATCAAAGGCATCATCGTAGCTGCCCTGCACGGCAAAGACGGTCGCCCCGCACATCAGCAATTGCACAATCTTGGCCCGCGGCGCATTATAGGGAACGAAGATATAGCAAGGCAGGCCAACCGATGCAGCCTGTACCGCCAGCGATGAGGCCGCGTTGCCGGTAGAGGCGCAGGCTACCGTTTTCCCCTCCGCCAGCAGAACGGCAATAATACTGGCCCTATCCTTGAGCGAGGCACTGGGATTGCGTGTATCATCCTTCAGCCAGAGATTACTCATACCCAGATAGGATCGCAAGCGTTCAACCTGGTACAGCGGCGTTCCACCAATCGCCAGCGGGGGCCTTGTCTTCCGGCTATATGAAATGGGCAAGAGTGCGCGATAGCGCCAGATGGTTGGTTCGCGATCTTCTGCCAGCGTGTCGCGATTGATACGTGAGGCTATGCGCTCGTAATCGTAATGGACTTCCAGCACTCCAAGCGAGCCACAAGCAGGACAGCTATAGGTGACATCGGCGGGGCTATAGGTTGTTCCACACAGCACGCATGTCAAATGATGAATGTGGTCAGGAACCATTGTTTATGCCGCCTCAGGAAATCACTTCGAGTTTGACCCGTGCCAGTTTCGCCCGGTCTGCGTCGCTGATGGGATGCTCGCGTTCCGGCACTTCCAGGTCGGTGTACACACCACATAGTTCGGTAGTGAAGTAGCGCAGGCCATTATCAGAAAGCACGGTAACAATCATGCCGATATCGGGATAGCGTTGCGCAACCTTGATTGCGGCAGCGACATTGCAGCCAGAAGAGATGCCGCAGAAGATGCCCTCTTCTCGTGCCAGGCGACGGGCCATCTCAATTGACTCATCCGAGGTGGTAGTGACGACACCATCAAGATACTCGACGTGCAGCACTTCGGGGATGAAGCCATCGCCGATGCCCTCGATCTTGTGCGCGCCCCATGAGCCGCCTGAGAGGATATCGCATTCGGCAGGCTCCACGGCAAAGACCTTGATGTTGGGATTCTGTTCCTTGAGATATTTGCCCGCGCCTGTGACCGTCCCGCCCGTACCCTGCGATAAGACAAGCGCGCCGATTTTGCCTCCGGTCTGCTCCCAGATCTCGGGGCCGGTCGTGCGATAGTGCGCCTCGACGTTATCCTGGTTGACAAACTGGCCGACCTCCCAATATTTGCCAGGAGCGGAAGCCTTCAGTTCCCGAACCTTCTCGATCACCAGGTCTACATCGCTTTCCGCACCTGGAGTCAGCACCAGCTCCGCTCCATAGGCGCGGATGGTCTTTTTGCGCTCCTCGCTCATGCCCTCCGGCATGACGATGACAACAGGGTAGCCCTTCGCGGCGCCAACACACGAGGTAGCAATGCCGGTGTTGCCGGTCGTCCCCTCGATAATGGTCATGCCGGACCGCAAATTGCCGCGCCGCTCGGCCTCCGAAACAAGAAATGGTAAAATGCGATCCTTGACGCTGCCGCTGGGACTAAAATATTCGACCTTGGCAACGATGGTAGGCTTCACATCGCCTACCACGCGGCGCAGGCGCACCATCGGAGTCATGCCTGCTGTGTCAAGGATAGTATCAGCAATTTGCGCGCGACGATTCCAGTCAACCATGAAAAATGCCTCCTCAATACTCTATTGGAATAACCAGTATAGGCCGGTGAACGAAGAGATTAGCTCTACAACTTCAGCAGCGAACGATCAATAGAATCGATAGTTGGGCGACCGGCGAGGGCCATATCAAGCTCGAGTTCGTTACGCAGCAACTCGAGGACATGGCGCACGCCTTCCGCGCCGTTGACGGCAAGCCCCCACAGGACAGGGCGGCCAAGCAGCACTGCTCGCGCTCCCAGGGCCAGGGCTTTCAAAACATCGGTGCCGCGACGTATGCCACCATCCAGGTAGACTTCGCAGCGTCCGTTAACCGCTTCAACGACTTCGGGCAGGGCTTCGATGCTAGGAATAGCTGTATCAAGCTGTCGCCCGCCGTGATTGGTGACAACGATGCCATCGACGCCATGCTCAACCGCCAGTACAGCGTCCTCCGCTGTCAAAATGCCCTTCAGGATGATTGGCAGCGAGGTGATGGAGCGTAACCATGACAGTGACTCCCAGGTAAGCGTCACCCACTCCTGGCCCGTCTTTTCAACGCCCACAAAATTCGCCTCTAAGTAAGGTTCTGGCGGTATGGTGACGCCATTGCGAATATCTTTCTCGCGCCTGCCGAGCCGGGGGAGATCGACGGTCAGCACAATCGCGCGATATCCTGCTGCTTCGGCACGCCGCACCAATTTTTCCGCGACTTCGAATGTTGGATAGACGTAGAGCTGGAACCAGAGCGGGCCGGTAGCCGCCGCGGCAACCTCTTCGATGTTTTTGGTGGCAGTAGTGCTGACAATCATCAGCGTCCCGGCCATACCGGCACCCTGAGCAGTCGCGCACTCGCCATCGGGATGCGCCAGGCACTGTACAGCCGTAGGAGCAACCAGGATGGGCATGCGTACAGGAGTACCCAGAACAGTGGTGCCAGTCTCGCAATCGTGAACATCGACCAGCACGCGCGGGCGCAGCCGGATGCGTTCATATGCGGCACGGCTGCCACGCAATATCACCTCATCATCGCTGCCCCCAGCATAAAATTCCCAGAAGGCAGGTTGCATGCGTTCCTGAGCAAGCTTCCCGTATTCGTAGAGATTTATCGGTTCCAATGGTTGCTCCTCTCCAAATCTATGTACCGGTTCGCGCATGTCATTCTGAGTGTAGCGAAGAATCCGTATCCAACGACCAGAGATTCTTCGCTACACTCAGAATGACATGGTAGCGAGAGAGATTCTTCCCTTTCGTTCCTCAGGGCTTCGGCTCACACGCTCAGCATGATATGAGCGAACCTGATCTTTATTATTCATTATTCATTATGAAGCCCATCCCAGGACACGATCATGGGCTTCGAAAAAATCACCCAGCAATGGACGCAAGGCCGATGAATCGGCGGTGGGCGCGATCAATCGGCCCCTACACACCCCTCATTGCTCCCTCATCCTGGCTCTGAATAGCCTTTAACACCCTTTCAGGCGTCAGCGGTATTTGTCGTATGCGGAACCCTAGCGCATCGGCGACGGCGTTTGCCACGGCTGGGGCCATGCCGTCGATGGGTATTTCGGCGATGGCTTTGGCGCCAAATGGACCAAAAGGATCGCTGGTTTCAACGATGTAGGTCTCCATCTGCGGCATATCGGGCGCACTGAAGATGCGATAATCGCTGAAATTGGTGGTGAGTAGCGCCCCGTGTTGGTCGTAAAGCATCTCTTCACACACGCCATAGCCGAGGGCCTGGGTCGCACCGCCCTCGATCTGCCCCTCTGCGGTGATGGGGTTGATGACGCGCCCGGCATCAATCGCTGAGACGGCCTTGAGAACGCGTACAACGCCGGTTTCGGTGTCTACCTCGACCTCCGCTCCCTGTGCGGCAAAAGGCGGCGGCGAGTCATAGCTCATCCAGGAAGCCGTGGCCATAATCTGCTGCTGATTTTCGATGTGCAGCGAATGTAAGGCGACCTGCGAAACGGTGACTGTCTGCCCATTGGGAGCGGTGATGATGCGATCCTTGATGGTCAACGTTTCGGGGTTGGCTTTCAACATGCTGCCCGCGACCGCCAGTATCTGCTGGCGTACCTGTTCGGCCGCTTTTTTCGTTGCGCCGCCACTGATATAGGTGGTTGAAGAGGCGTAGGCGCCAGTATCAAACGGCGTGAAATCGGTGTCCGAGGAGTGCATGATGATATCTTCGACGCGCACGCCCAGCACTTCGGCGGCAATCTGCGCGATCACCGTATCGGAGCCGGTGCCGATATCGGTCGCACCCACCAGCACATTGAAGGAACCATCATCATTGAGCTTGATGCTGGCTCCGCCCATGTCCAATCCGGCGATGGCGGTGCCGTGCATGGCGAGCGATACGCCGACGCCCCGGCGCAGGCGTTCCGTGCCGCCCTTATTCTTACCGCGCTTCTCTTTCCAGTCAAGCCGCTCCTCGACGATTTGCAGGCATTGGGGCAGGCCGCAGCTTTCGATGATCTGCGTATAGCCCTCTTTGCCCTCGCCCAGAACTTTGGCAAGCGGATTTTCCTCGCCCTGTTGAATCCAGTTTTTGCGGCGCAGTTCCAGTGCGTCCATGCCGAGTTGCTTTGCGATCTCGTCGATATGGCTTTCGAGCGCGAAGAAGCCCTGTGGTACGCCGTAGCCGCGAAACGCGCCAGGGGGCGGCAGGTTGGTATAGACAACATCGGCCACAAAACGAATATTGGGACAGGGATACATCGGCAGCGTTTTCGAGCCGGTATTGCTCTGCACGGTAAGCGAGTGCGTCCCGTAGGCGCCGGTATTGGCAAGCAGTTCCATCGAGTTGGCGATGATAGTGCCGTCACGCATGACACCGGTCTTCATGCGAAGAATCTGGGGGTGGCGCGAACGGCTGCTGCGGAACTCCTCGGCGCGCGATAATTCCAGCTTCACGGGCCGATTTGTAGCGATGGTCAAGAGCGCGCAGATATCCTCGATCAAGACCTCCTGCTTAACGCCGAAGCCGCCACCGATGCGCGGCTTGACGACGCGAATGCGCCGCGGGGGCAGGCCGATGACCGGTGCGATAATACGCCGCACGTGGTAAGGCACCTGCGTGCTGGTGCGCACAACCAGCCGGTCATCTTCATCCCAATAGGTGATGACAATGTGCGTTTCGATAGGCGTCTGCTGCACCTGCGGAACAATATATTCGCCTTCGACGACCAGGTCCGATTCGGCAAAGCCGCGCTCTACGTCGCCGACCTCCGCTTCCAGGTGCGCGGCGATGTTGCGCGAGGCATCGTGGATGCGATAGGACTCTGGTTCAGGATGAATGCGCGGGGCATCGGGGTCCATGGCTTTACGTGGATCGAGCAGGGCCGGCAAAACCTCGTAATCGACCTGAATGAGCCTGAGAGCCTGTTCGGCAATTTCCGGCGTCTCGGCGGCAACGGCGGCGACGCGGTCGCCCACGAAGCGCACGCGATTGTCCAGGCAATATTGATCGTGCGGGCCGGGTTCGGGCCAGGATTGTCCGGCGGTTGTATAGGGGATGCGCGGCACATCCTTATAGGTGAGAACGGCATGCACTCCCGGTAGCGCACGGGCCTGGGATACATCGATATCGCGAATGATGGCATGGGCGTGCGGGCTGGTCAGCAAGCGCGCATAGAGCATACCGCGCAAATCAATATCATCAACAAAGGCAGGTTTGCCGGTGGCCAGCTTGACGGCATCCACCTTGCGCTCGGCCTTGCCAACGACGCTCAGTTCAGTGGAGACGCGCGTATCGACGAGCGTTGCAATTCCACCACCCGACGCCTCTTTGCCTGAACCATGTCCGGCAGGCTTGTCTTCTACATCAGGGTTGGTCGCACCATGTTCGGCATGCTCAAGGGGGGAGCGTCCGGGGTCCCAGGGACGAAAGTTCTCATTGGAGTTGGGGCGGCTGATCGGTTCTACCGTCTCGCCGCGCATAATGGCAGCGGCCCGTAAAACGGCCTGGACGGGCTTGACGTAGCCGGTGCAGCGACACAGATTGCCGGAGATGGCATCGCGAACCTCTTCTTCCGTTGGCCGCGGATTGCGTTTGAGCAGCGCGTAGGCGGAAAGCAGCATACCGGGCGTGCAGAAGCCACATTGAATGGCGCCAGTATCGATAAATGCCTCTTGCAATGGATGCAGCTGGCGCGCATTGCCCAGGCTCTCAACGGTGGTTAATGTGCAGCCGCCTGCCTGCGCCGCCAGCGTGACGCAACCTGGACGCGGCACGCCATCGACCAGCACAGTGCAGGCTCCGCATTCTCCGGTCTCACAGCCATGCTTAACACTGAAATAGCCTTCGTTGCGCAGCGTCGTCATTAATGATTGGTTCGGGTCAACATCCATGCTTCTGACGACGCCATTGATGCGTAATTCTAATTCCATATATTATGACCTTCCGTAGGGACTGCTTTGATTGCGTCCAGCCATACCTCGCCAGCGCGAAATATTGGCAGCCTCTTCGAGCGCGCGATAGGCCAGGTGCATACCGCTTAAATGCCGGTAATCACTGCTGGCGCGAAAATCGGATGGTGGCCGGAACTCGGCCATGCCGGACTCAACGGCGCGCTGCAGCGAGAAAATTGGCTTATCCGTTCCCTCATTTTGAGCGGCTGTCGCTGCCTCAACGGGCTGTCCCAGCAGTTGCTTTTCAACTGCTTGCAAGCGTACCGGTTCCATATTGACTCCGCCCAACGCCAACCGCACCTGGCTATAAACACCATCTTTTATCTCGACAAGGGCGGCAACGTTTAATAGCGCGATATCCGTGGGCGTGCGTCCTACGCGCAGGAAGGACGTACCACAGGTATAATTTGGGCGGGCGACGATGACCTCGATAATCAGTTCGCTGGCACGGCGCTCCCTGCTCAGGAAATTACACGCGACACGACGCTCCTGCTTGCCCTTGAAGGTGACGCCGGAAAGCGCCAGCCCGGGACGTTCGACGGTGCCTGCGCCCAGGTTCACCTGTGTTTTCGAGGCGGAACGCAGTACTACCTCGGTATCGAGAATGGCCAGCGCGGTAAGTAGATCGGCTCGTGAAGCGATGCCTGCGCCCAATGTGCCGCCAAGTGTGGCGCTCTCACGAATGACGCGCGAGGGCGAAGAGGCCTGGGCCGCCCGCGAGAGCAATCCAACGGCAAACTCTTTGAGGAGCGGCGAATCCACCATTGCTTGCAGGGTCGTCATCGCGCCGATATGCACGCCGCGCGCGTCCTCAGAAATATAGGCCAGCTCGAGATCGCGCAAATCGACCACAGCCTGAATGGTATCATCCACCAGGCCAAGCAAATAGGTGCCACCGGCCAGGGGGACGGTTTTCGTATCGTTGCGGGCCAGCAGCAGCAAGGCCTGATCGATATCCTCCGGCCAGTTATATTCGAGCAAATTCAGCAACATTGATTTTACCTTTGTAGTGGCAGCAATGTGAACGTTTCAACATCAATCAGCCCCTGGTCGGTCAATTTCAGCGCCGGAATGACCGACAGCGAGAGGAAGCTGAGCGTCATACACGGATGTTCGAGCCTGCAACCAAGCTCAGCAGCAGCAGCATCCAGGGCTTCCAATTGCTGCACCAGTTCGGCGGCAGGTAGTGGCGAGACGAGCCCACCCAACGGCAAGGGTACGCTGGCACGCACTTCCCCATCGACCACGCAGGCAAAGCCGCCGCCCATTTCTTCGAGAACCTGGGCGGCTCGCAAAATATCGCCGTCGTTCGCGCCCGCTACAACCAGGTTATGCGCGTCATGCGCTACGCTGGAAGCGACTGCTCCTTTGCGCAACCCGAAGCCCTTGACCAGGCCCAGGCCTACTTTGCCGCTGGCATGGTGCCGTTCAATGACGACGAGTTTGAGCAAATCGCGTTCCGGGTCGGCGACAATCTCGCCATTCCTGATGGGGGCCTCTTCCCGCAGGTGTTTTGTGGTGATCTGCCCAGGCTCAATGCCGATCACCTCGACCATTCCAGGCTTACCTGGGATGCGCAGGTCTGCCTCATGGATAGCGCCAACATGGATGGTGCCGGTGACGCTTGAAAAATCCATGGAAGGTACATCTGCCAGCAAGTGGCCATGCTGCACAACCAGCTTCCCATCCTTGTACACCGATTCGACCTGAAAGGTGTTGAGGTCATCCAGCACCACCAGGTCGGCGATAAAGCCGGGGGCAATGGCACCACGATCATACAGCCGGAAATATTGGGCAGTATTATAGGAAGCGAGACGAATGGCTTCGACCGCATCGAGTCCGAGTTCGATTGCGCGGCGTACCATGGAATCGATATGCCCGCGCGTGGTCAAATCCAGCGGGTCGCGGTCATCGGTGACAAAGAAGACGCGCGGCGGATGCAGCTCTTTGACCAGCGGCAGCAACGTATCCAGGTTGCGCGCCGCCGACCCTTCGCGAATCATCAGCCACATACCCAGGCGAATGCGCTGGCGAGCCTCTTCAAGCGTCGTGCATTCGTGGTCGGACATGATACCGGCGGCGGCGTAGGCGCACAAATCGCGATCATTCAGCCCCGGCGCGTGTCCATCGACGACCAGCCCATGCTCGCGAGTAGCAACGATCTTTGCCAGCACCTGCTCATCGCCTTGCAGCACGCCCGGCATGTTCATCATCTCAGCCAGGCCCAACACGCGCTCATCTTCCAACAAAGGCAGGAGATCAGCAGCCATCAGTACCTGGTAAGGACTTTCAAAGGACGAAGCGGGGACACAGGATGAGAGCATGACATAGGCGGTAAGTGGCAGATTGCGCCCCGATTCAAGGACGTAGCGAATGCCCGCGACTCCCATCACATTGGCGAACTCGTGCGGGTCAAGCATGACGACGGTAACACCACGGGGTACGACGATGCGAGCGAATTCGGGCAGGACAAGCATCGTGCTTTCAATGTGCATGTGACCATCGATCAATCCGGGAGCCAGCCAGCGGCCCTGCAAATCACGCTCCTCGTTGCCCCGGTAGCCATTGTTTGAGGCATTTATTCCGACCACACGCCCGCCATCGATAGCAACATCAGCGAGGTAACATTCTCCGCTACAAACATTCACGAGCCTGGCATTACGCAGCACCAGCTCTGCGGGCAATTGCCCACGCGCAATCTGGATGCGACGTTGAAGTTCGTCCATAAAACAACTTCCTCCGTGTCTAACATAGGATATGTTGCATGTTTTACTGGACATCCTATCAGAAACCCGGCAAATCGTCGAGGGTTCAGGTAGAAGGCTACCGGTGATGAAGACGTTGTAGTTAAGTATACTCCCTTTAAGGGGGTTGTGGAACGCTTTTCCACTGGACGGGATAAGGAGAACCGATGAATATCGTCGCTTATCAAGTTGACTGCTCTTGCGGGCGGCGCAGTACTCGGTGCGCTGCTGGCACGCTGGCTCGATGAGGTAGCGACAACACGTGCTGAAGAGCGGTCAGAACGCGATAGAACACGCTACGCGCAGGGACTTTCACCGATTGCTGATGAGGGCAGGAATAGGCAGGGAACACAGCAGTAACAATGTAGCTACATTACCATGATACCTGCAAGCAATGTCATCAAAAGCATTAGCTAACACGATGTGCGAGGAAAACCTTTCTGTTGCTCTGCATCCTAAGAAAAAAGTGAATCACAATTTTTCGCGAGTCCTGAAATTTGTAGCCTCCGTTACCAAGTTTTCCAACCAATATTGGCAATACTAGCTTGACGAATTGGTTAGGACCCTGATGGTGTACGCTGTCTGTACCCAGGCAGAAAAATCGCGATTTTTCTGCCTTTCTACCAATGCGTACCCATCCCTATACGGTTGCACGGGAACAAGTGGGGTCGGCTGGGAATCGACGTCCAATAGAGCCCAGCTGGTCCCATCAAAATTACCAAGAAACCAGCCGCGCTGAACAGAAGTGACCACCGTAACCCATTTGCCGCTACTAAAGAGCCCCTTCTTCAGTTGGCTCTCGATCTGATAGATAGCGACAGGCTCCTCTTTGCTAGAGAGGAGGGCCTTTCTCGCTGCACCCGACAGCAAGTATTCACGAGCTTCAACGGCTTCGGCTCGCTGTCTGGCTCGCTTCGCTTCCTCTGAGGAATTATCGAAACAAGGTCTACATCTAGGAACGTAGATTTCTGGCTGAAAAACTGTTGTGGGAAGTCGCTCAAATATCCTGTGTGTGGCACAGATAGCTCGCTTACAGATACCACAATGATCAACCGCAGTAACACCGCAGTTGTCTACTTCGCATCGTTGCTTGCCTTCTTCAGTCTTAGGAAAGCAAGGGGCGCAGGTATCCGTATAGACACGCTGCAAGAAGCGAGCTCTGTGCGTATCACAGAAAGCATGTCCACAAAAAACACAACGACCAACTGCGATAACCCCGCAAGCTTGTCCGTTTTCAAGCTGTACCTCGCACACGGCTGGCGTTGCTACTCTCTGAATCGTCTCTTCATCCATATTATCCCCACTCCTCTCATTGTGTCTGTCTAGTGCATCTACACTTGACATGTTCGGGTTTGGCTACTATACTCTTCCCACGCAGAAGCGGCAGGAACTGGACCTTTTCCCAACTTCCCGCTGGGGATTCCTGTGGAAATAGCTCATATGGATGAGCTACAAGCGCCTTTCCATGCTCCTCTCTGACACCGCGGTGTCATGGCGCTTGAAACTAGAAAACTTGCACATCGGGTTAGCTAAGACTTATGAGTGGCCTATATAGAGGGCAGCGCGGCTTATGTCAGATTATCGACTAATCTGCGGGCGACGTGTAGCCATTCCTCAGATACGTCATCAGGCACAGAACACCCGTTTGCCAGGATGAACTTTCGTCCTTTTGTCTGACTGATTGCTGAGAGGATTTCGTTTTCCAGTTCGGTTTCGCTACCGTGCGTGAGCGGGCCGCGCTCCCATAGGCCACCCATCAGGCATTTATCGGTAAGGGTTTGAGCTTCGCTGAGGCTTGGTCCTGTAATGCGGTCGCTCCAACTCATGACCGAGACGGGATAATCGGTGAAGGCTTCGAAGTAGATTTCATCACCGGTCTGCGTAGGGTCGGCATGGACGTGGACGGCATTGAGCCAGCCATTGCCCGCGCCCTCTAACGCATGGAGATCGTAAGGGCGTCCGATGCGCGCATACTCCTCGCGCGTAAAGTCGGCGCTGGTCGCTCCCATACAGGAGAAGAAGATGCCGCTCGCGCCGGTCTCGATGGCCGCTTCCATGAGCCTGCGCAAGTTGGCCGCGATGGTACCCAATCCTTCCTCAAACGGTTCGGGATTCTGGCGTGCAACCTCGATGGCCTTTTGCTTGCCCATGAAGCGCAGCACATAGGTCAACGGGCTGAAGAGGGTCAGCAGGATCGGATAATCATTGCCCAGGCGCGAGCGAAGTGCGCGAATGCATGTGAGCTGCTCCGCGAACATAGGTGTATCCAGGTCAAGGCGGGGTAGCATTTGTACCTGTTCGGCCTCGACCAGCGGCTCCGAAGGCGCCGGATAGGGCAGGTCAGGCATGATCTTGGCGATATCTAAATGAAACTTCTCGACGAAAAACTCTATTGTGTAGGCTGCCAGTCGTTCGCCGGAACCCTCCGGTTTGAAGTGATGCCAGAAACAGATTGGTACGCGATCTACATGCTCACCCTTTACTGCGGCGCGAACACGTTCCCCAGGTGTCATACTTGCCATACGTTATCCCTCAAAATAGTTGTTCTCTGGCATCCGCGAGGGATGCCACTACATTTCACATAGTTCCCACGAATTATATCACGTTTCGGTCCCGGTCTTTATGAAATTTTCTCACCGAAAGGGGAGTGCTGTAGGGACAGCGGCTGGTTCCTGTCCTGGCTGGGGTCCTGGTTCCTGTGCTGCACCCCCTGAGAGGACAGGGACCAGCCACTGTCCCTACAGGTCTTTTCAGTCGCCCAGTGGATGCGATCTCAGCATTGTAAGCAGGGAGCGGACTTGGTATAATGTGTCTGTACAAATTACTAGACAGGAGGCAGCTATGAAATCATTCGAGATTGACGAGTTATACGAAGTAGACAAGTTAAAGCAACGTATAGAAGAGATATTGCGTATGGTTGAGGAAAAGGGGGAATCTATAGATGTGACTAGAGGCGGTAAAGTGATTGCACATCTGATACCGGCAAGTGAGCCAGAAAAGCCGGTCAAAAGGGACTCTCAGGATTTCCTGGAGCGACTTGATCGGTTAGCTGCCGAGATTGGTGCAGCCTGGAAAGGAAATATGGATGCGGTTGAGGCAGTGCGTGATGTAAGACGAGATCTATGATAAGAGGCACCTATGAAGACTCTCAGGCAAACGAATTCATTGAACATATCAACGAAGTTTTACGCATGGTTAAAGAACAGGGCGAAACCATTGCGGTTACTGAACAGGGCAAGGTCATTGCCCGTGTAGTGCCGACAAATGAACAAAAATCTTCCTTCGCAGAGAGAGATGCCGCTGCCTGGGAGGATTTGAAAAGGATAGCCTCAGAACTTGGCCCTTATTGGCCTGAAAATACTGATGTAGTTGAAATAGTGCATGATATCAGGCGTGATTTATAATGAGTGTTTCGGTAGTTGTAGATGCAAGTGTGTGGGTAAGTTTATTGAGGGACGAGGACATAAACCATATCCCAAGTCGCCTCTGGTTGGAACAATATATCGCCATTAATGGTGCGATGACATCTCCAACATTTTTGTTGATTGAGGTAGCGGCTGCTATATCAAGGCAAACAGGTCAAGCAGAGTTAGCTAAAAAGGCTCTTGAAGAACTGAAAGGAAATACCGTCCAGTTTGTTGCCATAGATGATAATTTAATACAATCTGCTATTGATGTTGCGACCAATATGCAACTACGTGCAGGTGACACCATCTATGTAGCACTGGCGCGTCAATTAAACCTTCCTCTCATTAGCTGGGATAAGGAACAACTTCTAAAAGCGAGCAAAGTTATTACAACGTACACCCCCAGTACTTATCCTTTTTCAAAAAGCGAGGACTTGAAAGAATCCGAGTAATAACCTGAACCTTGGATCAAGCTGTTCCCACCCTCAATCCTGATTGAGCCGCAAGACCTGACTAAGTGATGGACGCACAGCCACACCTGCCATTGTTCCCAGCGTAAGCGCGCAAATGGCGATAAATGCGATGAATGCCAGCACTAGCGAAAGTGGCAGAATAATTTGCACAGGAATGATTTGCTGAATAGCATAGAATTCGTCGTTGCTGATGCCGCTCAAGGCGCTACCGGCCGGTGCAGTGGTAAAAGTAAGCAAGGGTATGGCTGTAGCTGAAAACACTCCACCGAAGAGAATACCCAGCACGAGTGCTGTCATATATATTATCCCCTGCTCCCAGAAGAGAACAGCGATAATCTGCCGTGGAGCCGCTCCTAGCGAACGCAGTACAGCGAAACCGGTCAGGCGAGAACGCACACTCATCCACGAAGAGAGCAAATCTCCCACCAACGTCAACAGCAGCGCGGTCGTGGCCCCGGTTACAAGCAGGATAATGATGCTCAGATAGAGAGGGTCGCTGCGCATGCTCTCGATCAGCTGCTGGCGGTCATAGAGGTTATCAAGATGCAGCGGGCCTGGTTGTACCAGCACTGAACGCACATTTGTGAGTGCTACCGGATCATCACTTGTATGGAGCCACACATGGTTCACTGGTAAATAGGGATGTGCTATTAAACCGCTTCTCAAGTAATCACGTGTATAGATGCTGGCATAAGTACTATAGTCGAGCAGCACTCCACCGGGTAGTGTAGTGTCGCCGGTAGTGCTGCCGTCACCACTATTATTGATGGTAGGAATATGCCATACAGTAGCGATTACAACACAATTCAGACTATCATAGGGCAGATTGTTCATCGTGACAGAAAAGGTGCTTCCAGTCTTCAAATCCAGCGTATTCATGACCTCAGCGTCGATAATTACGGGAACAGTATCATTCAGGCTCCCATTCAACACATCTTGCTTTTGGGCGAGAAGCTGAGCCATTAATGAAGTAAGTGGTTGTGAAGAATCTTCAGGCGTCCAGATGGCCGTCTGCGCGAAAGTGCTGGCATCTACCGCACGAATTTGTAGAGGAATAATCGGTGAGGTGCCTGCTGAAGTCGCGGTATCCGTAAATCCAACTGTAGCTGAAAGAACGCCTGCAATGTGTTGATAACGTGCAGTTTCCTGCGAGATAGAAGGGAGTTGATCAATTTGCTGAGCGAGAATGGGCCGGTCGCCGCTGAAGTCGGCTCCGGTTTCATACGCCGCAATATTAGCAATATGTGCCGACTGGGAAGCGGCAAAGACAAGTGTGAAGATGGCAAAAGCAACTGCCAGGGCCAGCAATAGTATCATGCGCAAAGCCTGGCGGGGAGCGCGAGCCATCTGCGCTAAGGCCAGTATAGCCGTCGCTCCACGACCCTGTGCAGAAAGCCGCGCTCCCCAACGCAACAATAGGGGAAAACCGCGTAGGAAGAGCAACAACACGGCGATCAGCAGAAAGAGAGGAGCAACCAGCGCGAGCGGCGTTGCAATCAGCGCCCGCGTGCGTGTATCTAACCACGTACTCAGGCTAGAAATATAGAAGGACATTCCATAGCCGGTAAGAGCAACCAGCGCGGCCAGTCTATCGAGATTGAGGCGTTGCCAGAGAGAAGGCTGCGTCGCGCGTGCTGCCTCACGCCGGGCAAGCAGGATGTTCAAGCCCAGCGCTCGGAAAAGTAAGAAGATCGTTACGACTACTACTAACACAGCGGTTCCAAGCGCATACATTCCTACTCCTACGGCTTGAGATAGCAGCGAAAATGTGCCTGGAGAAAAAACATGCTGTCCAGCCGTCCCAAGAAAACGCTCGGAAATCGCTGAAACGAGCAGCACCGCCAGCACTGGCCCGGTAAGCATAGCCATAATACTTAGACTCGCGCTCTGGGTGAGTAGCGCGGTAAAAATCTGACCTGAACTTGCCCCGCGACTGCGCAGCAGGGCAATAGCCTCTTCCTGTCGTTCGACGAGCAGCTGGATCATCAAGGCAACGAAGAAAAGCAGGAGACCAAGTATCTCCAGCGAAAGCACTGTTATAGGGATGGACACGGCGGCGATATGATTACGATACTGATCCAGTGTATCCACAATGGAGTAGGAGCCTGGGGCAGGGTTATAGATGTTTACCTGCACCAGATAGGGAGAACGCAAACTGCCATCTGGTTGTGTTTCATTACTCAGGGTTCGGTCAAAGAGTGACAAGATTTTGAAAATGCGGTAAGCTATCTGCATGGTAGAACAGATGAATATCACAACAGAACGAGTCGACGATCTTCCCCTCTTGCTGGGTCAAAGTGACAAGATGGGAGTGCCAGAATTGCTGAATACCTATTTCAAGCCTCATGGGAACTGGGAGGGAATGAGCCTGGGCTGGACAACAGCGATCTGGATAACGCACATCTTGTCGGAAGGCGATCACCGCATGAATCAAGTTCAAGGCTGGGCGGGGCAGCGCGTCCACACGCTCTCGGTCTGCAGCGGGCAAGAGGTGACCGAGCGCAGCTTGAGCGATGACCGCCTGGCACTGGTGCTCGATGCCCTCAGTGATGAACAGAAGTGGCAGCCGTTTGAGACGGCGTTGAACCGACAGCTCATTCGAGTCTACAACTTGAAGCCCAAGCGAGTGCGAGTCGATCGTACGACGGTCAGCGGCTACTGGAGCGTCAGCCAGGAGGGCTTGTTCCAATTCGGCTACAGCAAAGATCATCGTCCGGCCTTGCCGCAACTCAAGGTGATGCTCTCGGCCCTGGATCCGCTAGGGTTGCCGGTCGCGACGCAAATCGTCTCGGGGGAACGGGCCGACGATCACCTCTATCTTCCGGCCATTGCCCAAGTCAGTCAGAGCCTGGATGAGCATGGTCTGCTCTACATCGGCGATTGCAAGATGGCCGCCCTGGACACCCGGGCGTATCTGCAGGCCCAACAGGACTACTATTTGTGTCCGCTGTCGGCTAAGCAGATGCCAGAGGAGGTCCTGGACGAGTACTTGAAGCCGGTGTGGGCAGGGGAGCAAGCCTTGACGCCGATCGTGCGCGAACGGGAAGGGGGCAAGCCGGAACAGATTGCTGAAGGATACGAGAAACGGGTCACGCTCTCGCGCGAAGTGGCAGGAAAGACGATCAGTTGGACGGAACGGCAGTTGATCGTGCGTTCCTCCAAGCTGACTCAAGCGGCGACCCAGGCGCTGCATGCCCGTTTGGCCAAAGCTCAGGCCGAACTGGAAGCGCTCAATGAACACAAACAAGGCAAAAAACGCTACACGGAGACGGCGGCGTTGCGAGCCGCTGCCCAAGCCATCCTCAAGCAGTATCACGTCGAAGGATTGGTGCAGGTGAGCATTGAAGAACAGGTCCAAGAGCGAGCGGTGCGGGGGTATGGAGGCCGTCCTGCTGGCGTGCGCGTGGAAGGCAGCCTGCACCTGCACATCAAGGTCGATGAGCAAGCGCTCGCCAGAGGAGTGCGCCGCCTGGGATGGCGGGTCTATGTCACCAATCATCCGGCAGAGGAACTCTCGCTCTCGCAAGCGGTGCTGGCGTACCGCGAAGAATACCTGGTGGAGCACGGCTTTGCTCGCTTGAAAGGCAAACCCCTCTCGCTCTCGCCCATGGATGTGCAGAGTGAGCAGCGCGCCATTGGCTTGGTGCGCTTGCTCTCTATCGGCTTGCGCATCTTGACCCTGCTGGAGTTCCGGGTGCGTCAGCGCTTGGCTGAGCAGCAAGAACCTCTGGCAGGGTTGTATGCGGGCAATCCCAAACGCAGCACGCAACGTCCCACAGCTGAGGCGTTGTTGACAGCTTTTCAAGGGATTCATTTGTCTCTCGTTATCTTGCAGCAGCAGCTTCACCGTCATCTCACTCCTTTGTCAACCTTACAACAGCGCATCTTATCTCTGTTGGACTTTTCGTCCGATCTCTATGAGCAGCTTCTGTGCTGAATTTCCAAAACCTCCTAGAAAATGACCGAACCGTGAGGATAGAGTTAAGAAACAGAAATGTTCTGAATGACCATCTTTCTCTTGAGTTTTGCCTTTGACTGTTGTGAAAAATAGGTAACTTCCCATTGGAGGAAACAATGAAAGGTACTGAAGACGAGCAGATACAAAAGGGGTCTGAATACTCACAACATCAGCGTTTTTTCAAACTAGCTCTGCGGGTTGGGATCGTGGTGTTGGTGGCACTTGTTATTGTCGCAGGTTTTCTAGCCGCTCGTACATTGGGATTTGGTGCTTTCGCTCCATCTCATACCTCTACTGGAACACCCATTCCTGGTTCTAATCTTTTCTATATTCAAGCTTCTCCCCCTTGGGGCCGTGTTTCGGTTGATGGACAAGTTTTGAAGCAAGTGCCTGATTCTGGAACAGGTAAGCCTCTCCAATTATCCCAGGGTACACATCTGGTTGAATGGAGTGCTCCGCCATTTCTCATGCAACGCTGCACAGTTATTGTTCCCTCACAAGCTGTAGCAGATTCCTGTACAGGCGGTGGAACCAATACTGTCCAACCAGAACCTGGCGCCTGGACGATTACCTTTTCTGAGTCATTGGATACTCTACCTAATGTGCAACGCTCGATGCTGGTACAAGCGACACAATCCTTGTTAAACAGCTTTCAGGCGACCACAATAGTGCAGCCAGGAGAGCGGTTTGTCAATCTACAAGCGAGCCAACATATTGATATGGCTAGCCAGCCGCTCGAAGCAACTGAAAGCTTTCAGCTGGATACCAATCCTAACTCTAGCAGCCTGTGTGCCAGTTTTGTTTTAGGGATGTCATGCGAAGCGAATTCAGACTGTCACCTGCTCTGTGATCCAATTTATGATGTGCCAATCTCGCAGGCAGGCATAAAAGGGTGGGATGTCTATGTCGTGATGCGAACATCATGGACCTATACTACTATGAATGGGCAGCTCATTGCCAGGAGCCAACCAGACGGATCTGATAGCGGTGGAACGGAATATCTCCTACTTCTTTTTATCACTTGGGATGGCGCGAACTGGCATGTGACAAGTAAACCAGGCACAGATGGTCAGAGCGTTTATATTGCTCCTCTCAATCCGGTTGATCCTCCTTGTGTAGTCGCGCAGTATAAGACGCAAGGAGATAGAATGTTTAGCGTTGTAAATCCAGGAAATACAGCTCAAACAGTCAACTGGCACTTCGTGACCGGATCAAATCCTGCTCAGGGTTGCCTGGCAGTTGCAACCTTACCATCTACTAACCCGGTTACCCCCACCTCGTCTCGGTTGGCAGGGGCCTATTGTCTTTATCGGTTCGGCGTACTCCTGGCCGCCAATAATCTAGCACATCGTTATTGGCCCCAACTACCGATGGCGGATGCCTATGAGCAAGATTTAGCATCCCATTTAGCAACTTTAATTGCCTCACAATAGACGTTTTTGTAACTCATGAGGGGAGCGGAGAAAATAGTGCCGTATTGAGCGTGCTTGTTCTTTGATAGATAAAGAACAACTGAAAGGTTAAACTTAGTACCGTCAGATATTGTTGAGTTCAACAATGACTGCTACGATGATACTACCGATGGGATTGTACTTAGCAGCTCTCGTAAGAGATCATAGTTACTTACTGCTCCTTTCGCGCGAACTACGTTTTTATCATCAAGTACAAAAAGAAATGGGAAAACGTGTACATGATAAATATCTTCCAAAGGGCCTGGAATAGAGGTAAGGACAGGTATATCAATTTGATGCTCAGTAACATATTTACGATTCACATCAAGATTAGGACTTGCTACAACAAGTCCTGCGAGTTCTGGCTCTTCTTGAAGTACACGATTAAGAGCCTTAAGCGCATGAGGACAAGCAGGGCATCCAGGCGAGATAAATAAGAGTAGGAGCCATTTAGCCTTGAAATCATTCAGGCCGACACTTTTACCATTTTGATCTCTAGTAGTAAACCCAGGAGCCATCTCGCCCACCTCAATTCCCCCAAGTTCTGTATAATGTGTAGAAGTTGGAGAAAACTTTTCTTTGCTTTTAACCAGCATTTTTATCGCAAGAAATCCCTCACCTACAATAAATAGAGTAATCCCTATTGATCGCCACATCCAGTTTACTGAAGGTACCCAAATGATCAGGCCCAAGTGGATAAGGGTACATAGAATCAGTATAACTGAGACTACAATGCTGCTACCACTGATCTCCTCTATTTTTGCATTTCCGTAGCAACCGCAGTCTTTGGCACGTCCTGTGATTAAAAGAATGATCTTTGTACTAAGGAAACTGCCAAAAAGAATGACTACAATTATCGCATTAATTACTTTTGCAAAGCCTGTAACGAGAAAGAAAGCTATAACTATTTCTAACCAAGGCAAGATTCTTGCAACTGATTTTATACTCCAAGATGGTATAATGTGCTGACGAGACAATATTTCTTCGAAATTACTCAGGTCATCAATTTTTGTTAAACCTGATACACCCAGCATGGCTGCAAAGTAGAGTTCAAGCGCAAAAGAGATAAGACTCATACTATCTCCTGATTCGGATAGCTGCACTACCTATTAATAGATTTACGCTTATTCAGGTTTTGATTTACTGGCTGAACGAGGGTCTAACGTAATTGTTGAAACAAATATAATTGTTTTCTTACAATCTAAGGACACTTTGCAGCGAAATTATAGCAGTAGCAAAATCCAGCACCACAACAGTCATAACACCAGTAATTAAGATTTGGATCTATTGAACACCATGTTGACTGAAAGACGCAATACACATTCTGGCACGGGTAGTAATTGGGAGTTGCCTGACGTTGTGATACTTTTATTCGGGAACCCTTAGCTAGAGCCTGTGCCGCTGGAATGAATGCAAAAAGGCCTGCTCCAATTTCTGCAGCTATTTTAAATAAATGACGACGTGGTAATTTTTCCTGCTGATGGAGTTCATCATTTTGCCGATTCTTGTCTGCCATAGGATTGCCTCTTTCTGACATAAAACTACAACAAGAATAGCTGGTGACTCAAATTGAGTTCCATGAATATAGTACTTGAGATTATGCCATTTGTCAAGCTTTACGTGAACAATCGTAAATTTGCGTTGTCATGTCTTTGAACTCAGTTAATTCGACTTTTATGAACTTTAAATAATTTATTAGCAGTATGCACTGTGCCAATTTCTACTCCCATTAATTTTTTAAACTCCATAATAGCCCTACATCAGTTCCGCCCCAAATATGTTATGATTGAACCAGCCAACCGAACATTCTTGCTCATTCACTCATAACTTTCAGGAGAGACAGTTATGATAGTCCATGCACCTCTAACCAGAAGCAGAACTGGAATACCCGACCCGCTACTCATCACAGTTCTCGCCCTCAGCCTCATCTTCTCTCCATTGCTCGTCCGTGGCATCACTTATGCTAGAGGCAGCGCGTATGTCAGACTAAACCAGATAGGATATGTCAATGGTGAGACGAAGCAGGCGATATTGATGGCGACGGGTTCCGAAAATGGGGCCAGCTTCGATGTCGTCGATGTCTCAACGGGAAAGACGGTCTATTCGGCCCCGATTGGTGCCGGGCAGGGCAAATGGAACTCGACCTTCCCCAACACGTATTTGCTCGATTTTTCTTCCGTCACGACAACCGGAAGCTACTCTATTCAGGTCAAAGGCCCGATTGCCGCAAATTCACCTACCTTCAGAATCGATACTGCCAGTAACCTTTACTCCGGTTTGCTGCCGAACGCGTTGTTCTTTTACCTGGCGCAGCGCGATGGGCCGCATGTTGATCCGCATGTCTTGCAGCGCCAGCCTTCGCATTTGACTGATGAACACGCTTATACCTACGACATCCCCGTTTACAAACATGGTGTGTTACAAGGGCTGACCAGGATAGGCAGGCCTATCGATGTCTCGGGTGGATGGTTCGATGCCGGAGACTATCTGAAGTTTGTAGAGACGGCCAGCTATACCGATGCGATTATGCTATATGCGGTGCGCCAGTATCCCAACCTTTTCAACGGCGGTTCGTCCGATTTCAATACGGAGGCCAGATTTGGCCTGGACTGGCTGCAAAAAATGTGGGACGACCACAGCAAGACGCTGTATTACCAGGTTGGCATCGGCGACGGCAACTCACATATTGTCGCCGATCACGATATCTGGCGCCTGCCACAAGCCGATGATAAGTTGAACGTGAAGCCCGGCGACCCGAAGTATTACATCAAATATCGCCCTGTTTTTCGCGCCGGGCCTCCTGGCTCGCCCATCAGTCCCAACCTTGCTGGTCGCATGGCGGCAGACCTCGGCCTGTGCTACCAACTCTATGACGGTAGCGACCCGGCTTATGCCAATAAGTGCATTGCCAGCGCGGAGCATATTTTCGATCTTGCCCAGATAAGCAATATCAAGCAGCTACTCACCGCTTCGCCACATGGATACTATCCGGAGGTCGAATGGCGCGACGATATGGAGATGGGAGCTACTGAACTCTATTTCGCTACGGCGATGGGCAATCTACCGCCCGGACTGCCGCATACCAACCCGATGTATTATCTCGCAGCAGCGGCACATTGGGCGAGGCAATACATGCTGAGCCCGAACGATGGAAAGGATTCTCTCAACCTCTATGATGTCAGCGGACTGGCCCACTACGAACTCTATCATGCCATCACCCAGGCAGGAAATCCCCAGGGCTTAGAGGTATCGCAACAAGAGCTGCTGCACGATCTGAATAAGCAATTGGTGAATGGGATAACACAGTCGAAAAAAGACCCGTTTGGGTTGGGTATTGCCTACGGTGGAGAGGATGCTACGCCGCATGCGTTGGGATATGCATTAGAGGCCGATTTTTATGATGAACTCGCTGGAGTGAACACATATGAAACGTTCGGCCTGACGCAGCGCAACTGGGTGCTGGGCGATAACGTCTGGGGCGTCTCATTTATCGTGGGGGACGGCAGTACGTTTTCGGATTGCCTGCAACACCAGGTCGCGAACCTGGTCGGTTCACTGGATGGGAAACCTCCCATCTTGCTCGGTGCCGCCGTCGATGGGCCAAACGCAATTTCATCCTTTAAGGGACTGGGCATACCAAAAGGAGCCAGAAAGTGTCCGCCCAATGGCGGCGACCCGTACAAGGTATTCACAGGCATGGGAGCGCGTTACTTCGACAACGTGGTGGCATGGCCAAGCACGGAGCCGAGCGACGATTACACGGCATTGAGCATCGTGTTGTTCGCGCGAGAGGTGACGGGCGGGATGTAGGGGTCGATTGATCGCGCCCAATCTCGATGATGAACATGAACAAGCAAATTGGTCAGCGCCCTCTCGCCATGTCATTCTGAGCGAAGCGAAGGATCTCGGTCTCCCCGAGCGCGGATTCTTCGCTTCGCTCAGAATGACACGACCAGCGCAACGCGGATTGCCGATTTGGCCGTGATGGCCGGCCCAAGGCCTGTTACCAGAATCGTTTGTCAAGCGCCATCATCTCCCCTACTCATAGCGTAACACGTCCAGCGGGCGCACTCGTACCGCGCTCCATGCAACGAAAGTAGCCACCAGCATCGTCACCAGTGAGGTTGAGGCGATGATGAGTGTTACCAGCCAGGGACCAATATTCAGGTCGGTGTGGAAGACGAAGCGACTGAGCGCCGTAATCGCGCCCGTCACCAGCAGCATCGCGACCAGGGAACCGAGCAAACCCACCAGGCCATTCTCGATCAGTACGGTGGCAAGTACCGATTTGCTGGTATGGCCGACGGACTTGAGGATGCCGATCTCGCGGCGCCGCTCAAGCATTGCCAGCGCGACGGCGTTGGCGATGATGATTAAGCCGGCAATCATAGCCAGCGACGCAATAGTCGTCAGCATGATGACCAGGTTGTCAAGGATCTGGTTGACGAAGGTATCGATATCGACGACGCTGAGAATGATGGCCGTGGGTACGGATTGGTTGAGAGCTTTGCGCAAGGCGGGTACGGCGTTGGGATCAACCTTCAACGAGAAGACTTCCAGCGTGAGCGATTTTCCGAGCTGCAGCGTCACGGAGTCATCCGCCAGGATGCCCGCGAAATCAGGATTGCTGGTAAGGGTCGAACTATCATAAAAGCCGACCACCTTCAGCACTCGCGTGACGGAGCCATCGGCGCTCTGCACGACTACGCTATCGCCTAGATGCAAGTTGACAGGTGCCTGTTCGAGTTGGGAATCGAGGATCACATTGTTGGTGCCGGCATCCTGCGCTTCCAGATTGCGGCCATTTTTCAGTGTAATGTCCGGCAGGTTATTCTTGCCGCCACTCAGGTCGAAGCCCTGGATGCTTGTCAGGTCGCCGACAATATCACCTTTATCGATCTTATCGGCCTTTGTGACGCTACGAACGATAGTATTGATATCGCGTCCACCGACCAGGACGGGATAAATTTGCGGCACGACCGGATTGACCAGCGTCTTATCGGCATCAACGCCTTTCAATGTTGCCAGCTGGTTTGTGACCGTTTGCTCCTGTTTGGGAGATACCACGACGAAGACGTTATGGGTGAAGAGCGTACTCAGCGTGCTATTGACGGAGTCTTTGATGCCCTGCCCCAGGATCAGCACCATGCCAATGGCAAAGACGCCGACAAAGAGCGCGGTTAGCGTAGTCGTCGTGCGCAATCGCTGCCTGCCGAGGTTACGATAAGCCAGCATCACGGCGGTCTTCCACGAACGCGGCGCGAACAGGATCAGGCCATTGAGGATTGAAGCAAGCAGGTAAACCAGCGACCCACCTACCAGGATAATTCCAAGACCACCCAGCACAACCAGAACATATGTGCCGAGGAGGCTGTTGCCTGAACGTATCGCCAGGTTATTCGCGGCCTGTCCCAGGAAGAGCAGAGCAACCAGAATGACTGCGGAAGCTAAAGTGAGACCGAGCGCCACAAGTATCCATAGCAACATACGCGGGCGAGGGCGCTCATAAACGGGCAGCTTCGAGATGGCCAGCACTAACAGGCCAAAGCCGAGTCCGAGCGCAAAGATTACGCCTGCGCCACCGTAGACCGCGATGGCCGCCGTTATCAGGTCGCCCAGGATGGTTGAGGCCAGCACGACAAAGAGCAGCGACAATACCACGAGCAGTATAGCGGTCAGGAGCCAGGAGAAGCGCCTGTTTCCTTCAGGCAGTTCGCGCAACACCGCGAGCGGGCGCACCTGGCTGGCCTGCACAATCGGCAGCAGGCCGAAGATCAACGCGGTTGCCAGCCCAATAAACAGGCCCGATGCAATCGTCAGGCTGTCTAATACAACCGGCAGGTGAATGAAGAAGGCGTGTTCGACGACGAGGCGCACAAGAAAACTGGCACCCACACCGACAAGCGTCCCAAATATTCCGCCCATAATGCCCAACAGGGCAGCTTCCAGTCCAAAGAGCGCATAGAGATCGACCTGGCGATAGCCGGTAGTCTTGAGCATGGCAATCTCGATCTGGCGACGGCGCAGCAACACCTGGATGGTATTGATGATGCCGATGCCGCCGATGAAGAGCGCCAGCAAACCGACGATGCGCAAGAAGAGTCTTATCTGATCAACCTGCGACTGGCGCTGCTTCAGCAAATCGTTGGCCGTGATGACATTCGTCGTCGGAAATTGCGCGCTCAACTGCGCCTTGACCGAATTGATATTCGCCTGGGGAACGGTCATATAAATCGTGCCGTATTGCGTAGGGGGTACAATGCCGTCAGCATTGGGGATAGCGGCCAGGGCCGTTTGCGAGATGATGACCTGCGGCCCCCGAAAGACGCCATTCTCCTGAATTTCCGCGGCAACCGTAATGGCTACGTAGCGCCCATCCAGCGTCTTCACCTCATAGACGCTGCCGATATGGGCATTCAGGTCCTTGAAGACGGTCGAACTCATCGCTACATTTCTGCCATGGACAACGCTTTGAATTGTGAGGCTCGTAGATGGCGCGATGAAATCTGCCTGGCCAACCAGGGGAAAGTTGCTCGAGACGGCGATAAAGGAAAAGGACTCTTCGCCGCCTGCCGGAAGCGCGATACTTCCGCCCGGATCATAAGCGGTAGCATAATCGGTGATGCGTCCCTGCTGCTTCAATCTATCGAAAAAGGCCAGGTCTTTCTGACGTAGGGGAGCGAGTTCGGCATTGAGGCGAATATCTCCGCCATTCGCCTCGACAATATTGCCAATCAAGGCCGAATTGACGCTGAGGCCGACCAGTTGCAGGGCGACAATAGCCATCACCCCCACCGCGACACAGAAAATAGCGAGTACCGTGCGCTGTCCGCCGCGCATCAATGAGCGCGTGGCATAGGACCAGTACAGTCCAAGTTTCATAAAAATCTATCCTTAAGCTCTTATAGAGAATGTTTTATTTACCGGCAATCAAACAATAGCAATTTGTATGATAGAGGAACAGAGCAAGTTCTGCAATGGTTACAAACCCCTTTCCTCAAATCTTAACCATATCATAACCGCTTTTCAATTCCGCAGCCCATGGTTTATCCTTATCCTCTACATTAGGCTCTCTGAATGAACCGATGAAAACCAATACGGGAGACCGTCATTATGCTGAAAAAGTATCGTAAATATATCGTTTCGCTCATTATACTCGTGGTGGCCTTACCTGGGATATCAGGCACAGGTCTCATAGTCGCTCACGGCCAGAATAGCAGTCCGAGCGCCGGCACAATTATAACCGGCTCCGCCGAAGCTGTCACATCGTCCCTGGTGTACAGGCACACCATCAATATGCGCACCACACCACCAGCTAAATCTACATCATCACATACATCCACTGTCAAAAACAGGCCATTGCTAACGGGTGTCAATGCTTCGACGTATGCTCAACTCAAAGCAGCAGCGGCACATAATCCATCCGCTCCCGTTGCTACTCATATTCTCCAGAACACCGGAAATATTCTTCCAGATACTCCGCCTACAATTACGAAGTTCAACGGCATGGCCGATTCACCGTCAATCTGCCCGCCGATTGGATGCGAACCGCCGGATATGGCAATCGCCGCGTCTACACAGTGGGTCTTCCAGGGAGTTAATACGGCTTTTGCCGTCTATGACACAAATGGAAACGTACAAAATGGATGGCCAAAGACGAGCCAGGATTTCTTCGGCATCCCCAATCCGGGCAGTTGCGATCCCAACGGCGCATATGTGACCGACCCACGCGCCTTCTACGACTATGTCGATGGGCGATTCTGGGTAGCTATGCTCCAATTGCAGGGGGGCTTTGTCGACCGCTGCCCACCACTCTCGCTCTACTGGGTAGGGATCAGCCAGACGAGCGATCCCAATGGCGCCTGGAACATGTATGCGTTCGATATGCTGCTCGGCACGCAGTACATTGCCGATTACACCCAGTTCGGATTCAACCGCACGTCTGTTTTCTTCTCGGTCAACATGTACAATAAAACCGGTGATAATTTCAAGTACGCTCAGGTGCTGGCGGCGAACAAGGCGCTCATGGAAGCCGGATCACCTGCCACTGCCAGGGGCTTCAGGAGGCTGAAGGTTGGAACAACTCTGGTAGATACCGTCCAGCCGGTCGAAACACTGGCAAAAGGCCAACAAGCGCCAGATGCAGAATTATTGATCAGTTCGTTCGATATCAATTCGGGCGGAAGAGAATGCAACCAGGGATGCAGCGGGCTGGTTGTATGGTCATTCGCGAACGCGGATGAAAAAAATCAATTACTGACCCAGGTCAGTGTTTCGACACCAGAATATATTCTGGCTCCTGAAGCGGATGAACCGGGATGCTCGCAGTGCATCGAAACGCTTGATACGCGTATCACCGGCACGCCCGTCTATCAAAGTGGCTTCATCACCTTCGCCCTTGAGACGGGGGTGAATAATGGAACGCAGGTTGTGCCGGGCATTTTCTGGGGCGAGGTGCAGCCCACACTCGATCAGAATGGCAAGATCACAGGAGCCACGCTGCTTCAGGATGGCATTCTTGCATTCCAGGGCGACCAGGCTGCTTCCTTCGGCTGTACGATGATCAATAGAGGCGGCAACGTGCTGATGGTCTTCGATACCATGAGCAGTTCGCTAAACCCCAGCATCATGTATACCGTGCATAAGAAAAGCGACCAGCCGGGAATGCTGGAGAATCCCAAATTCCTTATAAAAGGGCTACAACCGACGAATAATGATCGCTGGGGTGATTTCGAGGCCACCTCTTATGATGGCGTGGGCAAGAATCACGTCTGGTTCGCCTCAGAATATGCCGGTGAGAATCAGGATTGGGCCTCGTATATCGGAGAAGCGCAAATATAGGATGTGTGAATGTAAAGATGATGATCAACTTTGACCAAATCATCCGATAATGGACGATGGGCCCATCACCGATTTATCGGCTTCGCTGAGTTGCTGAACCATTTTGTTTAACTATATCACCTGGCTGCTATGTCCCCTGAGCGGACCACTGTCCAGGCCGGGCAGAGTACAATACTTGAGTAGTACCCGAAAGATGCCGTACCAGCCTGATGAATTGCTCTATTGTATCGCGCTGACCCTCGAATGCATGGGTAACGAGCAAGTAAACCAGAGCTGTATGAGGTATATTCTTCATTCCGCCCTGCGCGCTCAACATCACGCGCGCAATGATCTCTGGTGTAAGCACATCTCCCATAGTAATGCTTGCCACTTTTGCGACCTGCTCGGGCCGGTGCGCAACCTCTGCGCTCAACGGCTGATTGATCGCCCCCGCACTCATCATCAGGAATGCGACATTTGTTTGAGGGGGTACGACCGGCTCGTGTTCTGCCGGGGCCTTGATCATATGGTGGCGGGCGCCGTCGGCTTCGACGATGACGACATCCGCGCCGCTTTTCATCAGTAGTTCGTAAGGTTGATCAACCTGCAGCCCGGCTAGTTTGCCCGCGCCGGTGGGACTGGCGGCTACAGTAATTCGTTGATGCTGCTCCCAGCTAGCACGGATCATTTTGAGCAGGCGGGGTGTTTCCGGTGAGACGATGAGCGTATCGGTTTCGCCTTGCTGTGGAAAGTAGATGTTGGTGGTCGTGGTGGTAATGACCCGCTTGCCCTGTTGAGCCAGTTCCTGGGCCAGGGTATACATAGTGGTGGTTTTGCCGCCCGCGCCCACGAGGGAGATAAGTGGATGAGCGGGTAATGTAATGAGATCAGAAAGTAAGGGCATGTTATTCGGGCTCTTTTCAGTTGCAGGCTAATCAATCGGCCCCCACGGCTTCGCCGTGGGGGCCGATTGATCGTACACACCGCCGATTCATCGGCCTTGACGGGATTACCACACTAATTCGTTAACCCCATCACCTGGCTCCTACAGGGCTTTTGCCGTGATACATCAGGCATCGCCAAAGATGGTGTAGTGCCAGCCCTTGCGAGCCTCGCCCGACAGCTCGATCATCACGTGCTTGATCTGCGTATAATCCTCGAAGGCGTACATCGACATATCCTTGCCAATGCCACTTTCCTTATAGCCACCATGCGGCATCTCTGAGGTCAGGGGTAGGTGATCGTTGACCCAGACGGTTCCGAATTGCAGCACTCTACTGGCGCGCATGGCCTTGTAGATGTCGTTCGTCCAGACCGAAGCCGCCAGGCCGTATACCACGTCGTTGGCTTTCGCCAGCACCTCTTCCTCGGTACCGAAACGAGCAACTACGACGACAGGGCCAAAGACTTCCTTCTGTATGATCTCGGCATCATTGCGGTCTTCCGCAATTACCGTCGGCTCAAAGAAAAATCCCTTTTCCAGGCCCTTGACTGTGGCACGCTTGCCGCCGGTGACGATGTTAGCTCCAGCACGCAATGCGCGCTCGACGAAGCCCTCAACGGTCTCGCGCTGCGTAGCAGAGATCAATGGACCCATATCGGTTGATTCCTGCGATGGATCGCCGACGCGGATCTGCTTGACCTTGCTCAGAAACGAGTTCAGAAAGCTATCGTACACATCGTCCTGGACATAGATGCGCGTGGCAGCCGTACAGTCCTGGCCGCAGTTCACGAAGGCTCCGACGACCGCGCCATGAGCGGCTGCTTCGAGGTCGGCATCGTTATACACGATGAATGGGGCTTTGCCGCCGAGTTCGAGATGTACATGCTTGATCGTGTCGGCGCCCGCGCGCATGATATGCCTGCCGCTTTCGGTGCTACCCGTCACGGAAACCATATTGACCTTGCTATGGCCGGCCAGCGCCTGCGCAACGCCGGGGCCGCTGGTAATGATATTGAGGACGCCTGGGGGTAAGCCCGCTTCCATGGCAAGCTCGCCGAGTTTGAGCGTGGTGAGCGGCGTTTCAACCGACGGTTTGAGGACGACGGTATTGCCGGCAGCCAGGGCCGGGCCAATCTTCCAGGCCGCCATCATGAACGGATAGTTCCAGGGGGCGAGTGAGGCAACCACGCCGACAGGCTCGCGGCGAATGATGCTGGTATGGCCGCCGCTGTATTCGCTGGCGGCAACACCGGCAAGGTGGCGCGCGGCACCAGCAAAGAAATGCAGGTTGTCGATGGCAAACGGAATATCGCTATCACGCGCCAGCTTGATCGGTTTGCCAGCATCCTGCGACTCCAGCTGGGCCAGTTCCAGGGCATGTTCCTCTATCAATGTAGCCAGCTTCTCCAATGTGGTGGCGCGCGCTCCATGCGGCAGGCCGGACCAGCGTCCATCATCGAACGCCTCGCGGGCGGCGGCAACTGCGCGTTCCACATCCTCAAGCGTACTCTGAGGAACCTGGGCAATTGGTTCGCCCGTAGCAGGGCCGATATCGTCAACAGTCTTGCCCGAACTGCTATTGACGAGTTCGCCATTAATAAGCAGTTTGTACTCGGCCATTCGAGATTCTCCTTTCGGAAAAGTAAATAACGGGTCATTCCGGCAAGGACAGGCACAAGGCGCTGTCCCTACAGACTTCAAATTTCGTGTCAAAATGACAAAATAGATACGAATCTACAAGGCGAAATGATCTACTGCTGCCATTTTATCACGACAATGATATGTAATAAAAACCTTCACCATTTGGTGATTCCCTCGAAGGTGGGCCGGGATTCTTCGTTTCACTCAGAATGACATGCTGGCGCCATGGCATGTCCTCCGGCATGTCATTCTGAGTGAAGCGAAGAATCTACCCCGCACCATCCTGAGATCAATCAGCTCCTCTTATTCCGGGGTATTCTGAACAATCACCAGTTCACGAAATCGTCACAGTGCGCGTCTCGGTAACGTGCATGTCGTATTTTGCCAGTTCGCGGAAGAATGGCGCGGTGGGTACGCATGCCTCGGGGCCGAAACAGCCACGCCGCGTTATTTCACCGTTCGCCAGCATGCGTCCCGCGATGGCGAGTGGCACGCCGGTATCGAGCGCGCCCGCGCTGATACCCCAGCGCCGGTAGGGCAGGACAACGATTTGATTCGTGATTTCTACAGGTTGCCCATTAGTTTCACCATTCGCGACGATGCGCAGCACATCACAATCCTGTGGCTCTACATCCTCGGCAGGGATCATGTCAAGCAACTGCGCCAGCACTTCACGGGGCGAAACCTTGACGCCCTGCACGGTAATCGGTTCGGCACTACCGAATCCAAGGTCAACCAGGAACTTCAATTTCGTCATGAAGTCGGGCGGGAAGGCGATCTTAAATGAGACGTGACGGATGCCCTTGTCTCGGAAGGACACCGGGAAGGTCGCGCATTCCGAATGCAGCGAATAGGTGGCAGTCGCACGCCCAATCGGCAAAGGAAAAACCATCTCTTCCACCCCGCTCAACGGTTTCTGTGGATACCACTTGCCGTCCTGGAAGACCTGTGGCTCCTTGGTAAATTCATCGAGGATGGTGCGGATAGAGTAGGGCGCGACCAGGGGCGCCTTTGAAGGCGTCTCGTCGCCACAGCCAAGCTGCACCCGAATGCTGTCGACGCTATCCAGTTGGTCGACGGCGGCGCGAGCGAGCAGATTGGTGACGCCGGGTGTGCCGCCCATCCCTACAATAGCGGTAATACCCGCCGCTTCGGCTTCCGCGGTCATATCCGTGAGCTTGCGCGTCATATGGAAGAGGCCGCCAAGGTCGGCATAATGCACCTTTTCCTGAATGCACGCCCGCAATACAGGCAGGTTGAAGACGTATTCGACTGCGTTCAGCACGGTATCGGCTCCGTGCAGCAGCTTGCGCAGGCGCTCCTCGTCATTGACATCGATCTGCTTGACCTCGATTTTGCTGCTGGCAAGCGCTGCCGCGACCTCGTGAGCGCGTTCCTCGTTATAGTCTGCGATAGTAATGTGATCTACGTCGGGAAATTCGGTCAGTGCGCGCACGGCAATACGTCCCATAGCGCCGGCGCCACCAAGTACAATGATTTGCATAAAGCCCTTTCTGTGTGGTGTAAAAGATACACGGGCCTGGCATCCGCAAGGAATGCCAGGCTACACGTCATGCTACTGCCGTTGTGGAAACATGAGGCACTACGGCTGGGGAAGCGGTTGCAATCAGCGAAGGCTCCATTACTGGAACTGCCGGTATCGAAAGGCTCGCGCGCAGTTCCTGCAATGTATCTTCCAGGCGATTGAGGATAGTATCGATCTCCTCGCGCGTAATGACCAGCGGCGGCTCAACACGAATCACACGCGAGTTATTGAGCGTGCCTGAGATGAGAACTCCGCGCTTGAAGAGACCCGAGGCGACAGCATAGCCAACGTCATCATTCACGAAGTGCTGGCCGATCAACAACCCCTTCCCGGTAATGCCGGTGTACACATCGGGATGGCGTGCGGCAATGCCCTTCAATTGCTGGATAAAGTAGGTGCCTTTTTCAGCCGCCTGCTCGGGAAGGCGCTCTTCAAGTGTCACATTGATCGCGGCGATAGCAGCGGCGCAGGCCAGCGGGTTGCCACCGGTCGTGGTCGTATGAATGAAAGGATTGCTGTTCATCACGCTCCAGATTTTGGGCGTGGACATGAAAGCGCCGATGGGCATGACACCACCACCGAGAGCCTTCGCGGAAGTGATAATATCGGGGGCAACATCCCAATGCTCAACACCCCACAATTTGCCGGTACGCCCCATACCGGTCTGCACCTCATCCGCTATCAGTAATACCTCATATTCATCGCAAATCTGACGCAGGCGCGGCCAAAAATCATCAGGGGGAACAATGGCGCCAGCTTCACCCTGCACCGGTTCCATGATGACGGCAGCAATATCGTTGCCGACCTCGCGCGCGATGCGCAACTGCTGCTCAACCGCGTCGGCATCGCCGTAAGGCACGTGAAAGACGTTGTTGTGCAGGGGCATGGCAGGGCGACGGAAGATGGCCTTGCCTGTGAGGGATAAAGAACCGGCGGTCTTACCGTGGAAGCCGCGCACAGCAGCAATGAAGCCACTCTTGCGCGTGTACAATTTGGCGAGTTTCATCGCGCCTTCAACGGCCTCTGTCCCGCTGCTGACGAAGAAGCTATACTGGATATCGCCCGGGGTAATCTCGGCCAGCAGATGGGCAAGCATACCGCGCAGGGGATCAAGTAGTTCCTGCGTCGGCAAAGGGCTTTTTTCTAATTGTGCCTGAACGGCCCTCACGACTTTGGGATGAGTCCAACCGAGGTTGAATAACCCGAACCCACCCAGGCAATCGATGTATTCGCGGCCCAGCACATCCCTGAAGGTTGCACCATGCCCCGTCCATTCGACTGCCGCAAAGTCACCAGCCTCGGCGACCGATTTGCGGTACTCGATAAACCCGCTGTTGTAATACCTGGCAAAGTTGCTGACAGTGGTTTCGATCAACCACTCCGCCTCGCTTTTGCCCAGGCGCGGTTTTTGCACAATATCAAGGTACCGCTGCGAATCGTTGAGGGCCTTGAGTAAGCCATCGCTACTCATAAAAAACCTTTCTCGTTAAGCGGACGAATAATAACTACTCACACCGACCCGCCTATCGGCTTAGCACTCTCTCTATTTCTCATCATTAATGGCTATAAGAAAACGAGGTGCTTGTAAGTAGTAAGGCGCCTATCCCTGGGGATAAACGCAAGGAAAAAC
Organism: Ktedonobacteraceae bacterium; assembly: GCA_035653615.1. Taxonomy (NCBI): domain Bacteria; kingdom Bacillati; phylum Chloroflexota; class Ktedonobacteria; order Ktedonobacterales; family Ktedonobacteraceae; species Ktedonobacteraceae bacterium. The sequence continues at coordinate 46,590 of DASRBN010000012.1, forward strand.
TAAGGACGCTTGCTTGTGAATAGAATGAGATAAAGCTGAATAAACTCAGGCTATCCGCAAGAAAGCCAGACATTGTAAGAAGTGGAATCAATAGTGAGATGCTGAAATGTACAAAAACACTTCAAGCAGCCGGGTTCAATTCGTATGGATGGGGAGAAGGCGGTTCAGGGGTAGCAGGTAGACAGGTGGAAGCCGCGAAATACGTAGTATTTCGGAATGTAACGGCCTCGTTTTTTTCCCGGAATCTCGGTAATTTTCACGGAAAACACCTGGTTTCTTTGCATTTTTTGCGATGTAGCAATTCCTCTTTTCTTAGTATAGCCTATAAAGCGCGTAGAAGCAAGTCTTTTTTCAACCTGTTGACGCTGCTCTACTATACATGGTACTATCACTTAAAGGAATCCTCTCCGTAGGAGCTTTTCGAGGATTCCACTACATTCTGGAGATCCATATAACTGTAAACATCACCCGGGACGCGTATCTGGAATCAGGCTTGAAGCAAAGGTAGAGCAAATTGGGAACATCATCCTGGCGTGAGCTGCTTAAGACCATCGTCAGCATCCCAGCAGAGCGCAATCGCCTCGCTGAGGCTGCCGGAGTGCGCTCGATTACATTGATGCGCTGGATTAGTGAAGCTGCCCAGCCACGTCCTGAGAACATGCGCCGCCTGATTCAGGCCCTCCCACCCCAGTATCGAGAACAATTCCTGGAACTGCTCGAGCAAGAAGGTGGGGAGATTCCTATTCTTTCAACGAACGAAATCGTCGAACAGCACGAGATCCCTTTCACCCTGATCGATGAGATTCTGCGAACGCGCGCAACTACTGCTGATGCGCTCCGCTTCTGGGCCGTCAGCAGAATGATTCTACAACATGCGTTGCGACACCTTGATCCCGAATCTTCAGGCATGGCTATAACAGTGGTTCGCTGCATGCCTCCGACGCAAGACGGAAAAGTTCATAGTCTGCGTGAAAGCATAGTATATGGAACGCCTCCCTGGCATAACGAAGCGGAGCAACAAGGGTTGTTCCTGGGAGCAGAGTCGCTTGCCGGATATGTGGTGGCAACCTGCCACCCGGCCGCCATTCAGAACCTGCAAGACAATACCAACTATATCCCTTCTCAGCAAGGCGAGTATGAAGTAAGCGCTGCCGCGGCACCTCTCCTTTTCGCGGGCCGTATAGCAGGTTGCCTGCTCTTTTCCAGCACTCAGGCGGATTATTTTAACGAGTCCCGCTTCCCATATATCCAGGCCTATACTCACTTGATGACCCTGGCGCTCGATCCCGAGGATTTTCACCATTCCTCGCTCATCGATTTGCGTGTAATGCCATCCCTGCAAATACAGCGAACATATCTTGCCGATTATAAAAAGCGCGTGCAGCAGATACTGCGCGATTCTTTACAAAAAGGAGAACCTATAACATTTCTTGATGCAGAGCAGATGGCCTGGCAATATCTTGAAGAGTTGCTGCTGAGTCTGCCTCATCAATAGGAATATAAAGGTACAGCGAATACAAAGTGAGGAGCACTACGATGGCAACGACACCGGAGCCTTATGGTTTACGGTCTAATGAAAGCGACTACTTTATCCAGGACAGTGGCGCAGAACTTGCGCGTCTTGTAGAGCAAGAACGGGCATTCGAACAGGCCCTCGGCGGCCTACTACCGGAATACGCAGATGAAGAAGCATTTGCAAGCTCACTTCATCGCATACTCGATGTCGCCTGTGGTTCCGGCGGGTGGGCGCTCACGCTGGCCCATACATATCCACATCTGGAAGTGATGGGCTGCGATATTGATGAACGAATGATCGGCTATGCCAACTCGCAGGCCCAGGTAGGAAAGCTGGACAATGCCAGCTTCCGCGTGATGGATGCGCGCAAACCACTGGATTATCCAGATGACTACTTCGACCTGGTAAATGCTCGTTGGATGGCTGTTATTGGAACTGCGGCATGGCCGGGAGCTGTGAGGGAGATGTTTCGCATCACCCGCCCTGGGGGTATCATCCGGCTGACCGAGAGCGAAGATTTCAGTATTACCAGCAGTCCAGCTTTTGAGCGCTGGAGTGTGCTTATGTTGCAAGCACTCAAACGAGCAGGAACCGGCTTCTCTCCTACAGGCCGTACCGGCGGTCAGACCGTCATGCTACGTCACTTCCTGCGTGACGCCGGATGCCAGAATATTGAAGAGAGGGTATTCCCTATCAACTGGTCGGCAGGAACCGACAGCCACGAACCGATGGTGATCGATCACCTGGCAATTGTCAAGTTAAGCCAGCCATTCATCATACGCTTTGGCATGGCTACCCAGGAAGAACTTGACCGGTTATATGCAGAGGCCGAAGTCGAGATGCGGCTCGACGATTTCTGCGCATTATGGTACCTCTACACCATCTGGGGCCAAAAACCCGCGGAATAATATCTAAAGCCATCAGTATACCTACGGGAGAACCATCTTCGAACGCGCAGTACCGGTTGCGTAACATTGAACACAACCACAAAATGAGGGGCGGTTTATAGTGTATGAACCACCCCTCATTTTGTTTGTAACACACTCGGCCATTCCAGACCCGCCTTTACACCTGAAATTCTTTAAACTCTTCTATAATAAACTCTACTAATATTGTTATATTAGAATATGCTGAGAAAGTTCTACAGTTATCTAATAATTAGCCTGGTCACGTATTGATTAATGCTCAATTGTGTGCTACACTCGAAAAAGAGACCACAGATGGCCCATGAGAAGCGCCCTACCAGGCTCACAGCCGGGAGAATATCTCATAGTATACCGTCGAAACTGTCCAGTTTTACTTGAGACTGAAGTAATCTAAAGGACTACCCGAAGTACCTCGCAAATACTGATCGTTGTTCTTTAGTTATTTCTTAAGTAAGCTGCCTTTTCAGTAATGGCGGAAGGATAAAGCATCAGTTGCTGCGAACCTTTCCCTACTGAACCAGGATGCGAGAGAAGCAAGCCTATGACGTGGTTATTTTTAGAGGCTTTTGCATTCACACCCTCCAGATGCAATTTCTTTGTTACGTCAAAATTCGATGTAATAAACTTCGACGTAGAATTTTCTCTGTTACTGTTTTAGCCCCTAAAAGGTAATCTGCCCAGGCAAGCAGGCGTATTATTTAAAAGGAGGGTTTAAGTGGTGGGAATTTCGGTCGTTGACGAACGAGATACGCAAGGATGCAGTATTTCAATGTCGTTTCACCTCACTTTTGCAACACTGCATCATTTCCGGACTTCCTATATTTGAGAGGAGGTATGCAAGCAAGGATTTAGCCGGTTGCCAGATTCGCGAAACCCCTGATCGTCGTAAAGTTTAGCAGAGGCATTTTCCGTAGGTTGTAGTTACGGTTAATTTATGCAACTGTTTAAGATGCTCGCAGTGGCATCGTTCAAGGAGGTACAACATGGCGACCAAAGTGGAGGATGTCCACGTTATCTGGATTGTGGAGGGGTTGGGATGTGAGGGGGACACAATCTCGGTCACCGCGGCGACCCAGCCCAGCATAGAAGATGTTGTGTTAGGCGCCATCCCTGGCCTGCCCAGGGTTCACATCCATAACAAGTGTATTGCCTTTGAGTGGGGCAAAGACTTTATGGATTGGTGGTACAAAGCGGAGCGCGGTGAACTCGATCCTTTTGTTCTCGTCTTTGAAGGCTCGGTGCCAAACGAAAAGATCAAGGCCGAGGGCTACTGGGCGGCCCTGGGTGTCGATCCCGCAACAGATCAGCCTATCCCCGTGACTGATTGGATTGATCGCCTGGCGCCTAAAGCGCTAGCAGTGGTCGCGGTAGGGACCTGCGCCACCTATGGTGGCATTCACGCTATGCAGGGCAATCCCACAGGTGCCATGGGTGTTGCCGACTACCTGGGCTGGAACTGGAAATCTAAAGCCGGCATTCCCATCATTAACGTCCCCGGATGTCCTGTGCAGCCGGATAACTTCATGGAGACCATCCTTTACCTGCTCTATATGGCAGCTGGCATGGCCCCTATGATTCCCCTGGATAAGGAAGGACGGCCCACCTGGCTGTTCGGAAAAACCGTTCACGAAGGCTGCGACCGCGCCGGTTATTACGAGCAGGGCGATTTTGCTACCGAGTATGGCTCTCCCAAATGTCTTGTGAAGCTGGGCTGCTGGGGTCCCGTTGTGAACTGCAACGTGCCGAAGCGAGGTTGGATGAACGGCATTGGAGGCTGCCCGAACGTCGGCGGAATCTGCATCGGCTGTACCATGCCAGGATTCCCCGATAAATTTATGCCTTTCATGGATGAGCCAACCGGTGCGAAGATATCGACGAATTTGATCAGCACCTACGGTAATGTGATTCGCAGGCTGCGCAGTCTCACCAATAGCACCGACAACAAGGAGCCATCCTGGAGGCACAAGGGTAAGGAACTCACGACAGGCTACCAGCCCACATGGCGTCGATAACCAGTACAAGTACAGGTACCCTGTAGGGACAGTGCCTCGTGCCTGTCCTCGCCGGAATCCCTAGTAAAGGAGACAGTAATATGGCTACAGAGGTCAAACGCGGTGAGACCCCAACCGAGCCGCCACAACTTGTAGAGATGTCCTGGGATCCGATGACGCGCATCGTTGGCAGCCTGGGCATCTATACCAAGATCGATTTCAAGCAGCGCAAGGTGGTTGAGGCCTTCAGCAGTTCCCATATCTTCCGTGGCTACAGCATTTTCATGAAGGGCAAAGACCCACGCGATGCCCACTTCATCACGAGCCGCATTTGTGGCATCTGCGGCGACAATCACGCCACCTGCTCCGTCTACACACAGAACATGGCCTATGGCGTCAAACCACCGGCCATCGGCGAATGGATCATCAACCTGGGCGAAGCAGCAGAGTACATGTTCGACCACAACATCTTCCAGGAAAACCTGGTCGGTGTTGACTTCTGCGAGCAGATGGTCAAAGAGACCAACCCAGAGGTACTCGAGAAGGCGAACAATACGCCCGCACCACACGCGGCAGATCACGGCTATCGCACCATCGGCGATATCATGCGCTCGCTCAACCCTTTCACCGGTGAGTTCTACCGTGAAGCACTCCACGTGAGTCGCTATACGCGTGAGGCGTTCTGCTTGATGGAGGGCCGCCACGTCCATCCCTCGACGCTCTATCCCGGCGGTGTTGGAACCGTCGCCACCGTGCAGCTCTTCACGGACTACCTGGTCCGCCTGATGAGATACATCGAATTCATGAAGAAGGTCGTGCCGATGCACGACGACCTGTTCGACTTCTGGTACGAGGCCCTGCCCGGCTATGAGCAGGTCGGCTACCGCCGGACACTGCTGGGTTGCTGGGGATCGTTCCAGGACCCCGACGTGTGCGACTACGATTATCGCACCATGGATAAATGGGGACGCGCCATGTTTGTGACTCCGGGAGTTGTCGTGGACGGCAAGCTCGTCACCACGAGCCTGGTCGATATCAACCTCGGCATTCGCATCCTGCTTGGCAGCTCCTATTATCAGGACTGGGAGAACGAAAGAACCTACGTGGATCGCGACCCACTCGGCAATCCGGTCGATAAGCGCCATCCCTGGAACCAGACGACCATCCCCAGGCCGCAGAAGCGCGACTTCAACGACAAGTATAGCTGGACGATGTCGCCGCGCTGGTACGATAAGCGCACCGGCGATTACCTGGCGCTCGATACCGGCGGTGGACCGCTCGCACGCCTGTGGGCAACGGCTCTGGCCGGACTGGTGAACCTGAACGGGTATGTCGAGGCCACCGGAAACAGCGTCAAGATTCGACTGCCGAAGACGGCTCTGAAGCCGGAGGTGGAGTTCGAGTGGAAGATTCCGCATTGGAGCAACGCCATTGAGCGCGACCGCGCGCGAACGTACTTCCAGGCCTATGCTGCCGCCGTCGGTCTATACTGCGTGGAAAAGGCGCTTGCCGAGTTGCATAAAGGTCATACTCAGACCTGGAGCGACTTCACGGTGCCAAAGGAAGCTATCGGCTGCGGCTTCCACGAGGCCGTGCGCGGTGTGCTTTCTCACCACATGGTCATCGAGAACGGCAAGATCGCCAATTATCATCCGTACCCGCCTACGCCGTGGAATGGCAGCGTGCGTGATATCTATGGCACCCCCGGCCCATACGAGGATGCCGTGCAGCACACACCGATCTTCGAGCAGAATGGCCCGGACACCTTCAAGGGTATCGATATCATGCGAGCCGTTCGCAGCTTCGACCCCTGCCTGCCATGCGGTGTCCATATGTACCTGGGCGAAGGGAAAGAGCTGCAGAAGGTTCTTTCACCAACCTTCGGCGTACACCAGTAGGGACAGCGGCTTGTCCCTGCCCCGTGGCCCTGAGGCGGACAGGAACCTGTAGGACAGCGCCTCGTGCCTGTCCTGGTATGGGGGACGAGGACAGGTAACCAGGCCACCATTAGCGCGTTTTGAGGTAATGCAGGAATCCGCAATTGTTGCGCTTCCTGCATTGCCGACTCATAAACAGACCAGCCTGTAATATGCTGGTCAGAGGAGCAAGGGTAATGCAACAAGGCATGCAGGAACACGAGCGGCGCGCGGCACGTATCGAGGCACTGATTTCGGAGGTTGCGGCCTTCCCCGATCCGCATGTTCGCGCCACGACCGAGGAACTGATCCAGGCGCTCATGGACATGTACGGCGATGGGCTGGCAAGACTGCTGGAAATCACAGCGCAGAGCGAAGCATCGGGACTGGCGCTGATTGAGACGTTCGCGAACGACGAGCTGCTGAGTGCCCTGTTCATGTTGCATGGACTGCACCCCCTGGACCTCGAAACACGGGTCTTGCAGGCGCTGGACGAGGTGCGGCCCTACCTTAAATCACATGGCGGCAATGTCGAATTAGTGCATATTGAGGGCAATGTGGCACACCTGCGCCTTCAGGGCAGTTGCCATGGATGTTCATCCTCAACCATGACACTCAAAATGACTATCGAGGAGGCTATTTACAAAGCCGCTCCAGACCTTGATGGTATCCAGGTAGAGGGAGTCGTATCACCGCCGGCACGACAGGGCCTTCCTATGACATTCGTCGCTCCACGAAAACGCAAGGACAGCACGCAGGCGGCGGATCAGGGCAATGTATGGAGCATAGTAGAAGAGATCCAATCTCTTCCAGCCGGGATTCTCAAAGCGGTCACTGTGCGGGGTCAGCGCCTGCTTTTCTGCCGCGTCGACGCTACTTACTATGCTTACCATAATCACTGCGCAAACTGTAACGGGCCTCTTGAGAACGGAACATTAGCGGCAACTACCCTCACCTGTGCGAATTGTGGACGAGCATACGATATCAGCCGCGCAGGGCGATCTCTGGATGCTTCTGACCTGTTTCTCCAACCCGTCCCGTTGCTCCTGGACAACGGCAAGGTGAAAGTGGCTCTACCATCATTGTCAAAAGATGATCAATCCGAGGCTATTCTATCGACGCCCGCTAGATGAGGTAAGCAGCTATGTCATCGTCAGAGCCAACGAACAACAATGGTCAGGGCTTTGCTACCCCCTATGATGTGCTGCGGCAATTCGCGCGCAAGCGAGAAACGCAGCTGCCCGAAGAACAGTGCGAACTGTGCAGCGTCGGAATATTGCCGAAACATCGCCACCTGCTCGACCTCTCAAATCGCACGTTGGTCTGCGTCTGCCATCCGTGTTCGATTCTCTTCAGCGATTCCAGCGCGGGTGGTGGGAAATACAGACTTGTGCCTTCGCGCCACCTGTTCTTGCAGGATTTCCAGATGACGGACGAGCAATGGGATAGCCTGATGATTCCGGTAAACATGGTCTACATGTTTTATAGCTCAATAGAGAAGCACGTCGTGGCTTACTATCCCAGCCCCGCCGGAGCCATGGAATCCCTACTCAGCCTGGAGGGTTGGAACGAGCTTGTCAGGGATAATCCCATCCTGAACGAACTGGAGCCGGATGTCGAGGCGCTGCTCATCAATCGCGTGCGCAACAGGGGCGTCGAGGAGGATTATCGCGAGCATTTTATCGTCCCGATAGATACCTGTTACGAGCTGGTTGGCTTGATCCGGCTCAAATGGCGCGGTCTGAGCGGTGGGCAAGAGGTATGGCAATCAATTGCGGATTTCTTCGCGGATTTACGGGCGAAATCACGCGTTGTTGAGAGGAGCGTCTGATGCCTGATTTGAATTTCGAGGTAATCGGCGCTGAGGCACCACCCTATACCGCCATTCCAATGGTACTCTTCAAACTGCGCATCACCAACGCGAACGAGGAAGAGCAGGTACAAAATATTAATCTGAAGAGCCAGATCATGCTTGCAGTCACACTCCGCCGCTATAATGGTGATGAAAAAGCTAAACTGTATGAACTCTTCGGCGAGCCTGAGCGTTGGGGTGAAACATTGCGCGGCTTTCTATGGACGCATGTGACATCGGTGGTTCCGCGTTTCAACGGCAGCACTGTTGTCGATCTACCTGTTCCCTGCACCTACGATTTCGAAGTGGTCAGCACGAAATATTTCAACGCGCTCGAAGAGGGCGATGTTCCTCTCACCTTCCTGTTCAGCGGCACTATCTTCTACCAGGGCGAGTCCGGTAATGTGCAGATCGAACAGATTTCCTGGTCGAAGGAGGCATCCTTTCGGCTCCCGGTTGCGACCTGGAAAGCTGCAATGGAGCATCACTTCCCCAACAGCGCCTGGATTCGCATGCGCAAAGACATCTTCGACCAACTCTACCAGTATAAGATGCGCTCCGGCCTGCTCACCTGGGATGATGTACTTGAGCGCCTGCTGCGAGCAAGTAGCGAGGAGGTACAGCGATGAAGCTCGAGCAAATTCAGGAGATTGCCAACGCCGTCCTCTACGAGGGCTACCTGCTCTACCCCTACCGGCAGTCGGCCATCAAAAATCGCACCCGCTGGACGTTCGGCGTCGTCTACCCGCGCGAGTACAGCGAAGCAAATGGCGGCATCGACCCCTGGACGATGCGTACCGAATGCCTGGTCGAGGGCAGCGCGGATGAGACCGAACTGGATATTCGAGTACGATTTTTGCACCTGCTTTTACGCACGATTGTGAAGCAAGGGTCAACGACGCAGCACGCAGAGGAAAACGCGAAAGAATGGAGCCTGGCCGGACGGCTCGCGGATGAACCGTTGCAAGAGGGCATGGAGCGTGAGGTAAGCGCCCTGAACCTTCCCTTAAGCGAGGCGCTTGCCCAACCCCGGCGCGTGCCAATCGAATTTCCCACTTCGCGCATGGCCGAACATCCGGCAAGCGCACCAGGAACCGAGATTATGCGAGAGCAGCACGCCATTTCCGGTGCATTCGCCATCTCAGCGCGGCAATTAGACGCCAATCTTTTCAAACTGACCATCGAGATCGAAAACACAACGCCTGAGACTGGAATCGTGACGAGCAGGCGCGATGCGATACTATTCCAATCCTTCGTCTCCACTCATACTATTTTGCAGGTACGACAGGGCGCATTCATTTCCCTGATGGACCCGCCTGGGGATTTGCAGAGGTTCGCAAGCGAATGCCAGAATATGAGTACGTGGCCGGTGCTGGTAGGCGACGAGGGAGAACATAGCGCGATGCTCTCGTCACCCATCATTTTATACGATTATCCTCAGATTGCCCCGGAAAGTCCGGGGGCGCTGTTCGACGGCACTGAAATCGATGAAATTCTCAGTTTGCGCATTCTGACGCTGACCGATGAAGAGAAGGAACAGATGCGGCAGGATGAGCGGGCGCGCGAAATCCTGGAACGGACAGAGGCTCTGACGCCCGAGCAATTTATGAAGCTGCATGGTACCATTCGCGACCTGCGTCCCATTGGAGAGGGAGGTGAAGGATGATACGCCGCGGGGGTTGGGATTTCCCAGGCGAGGATTACCCGCCGCCAGAGTCAATAACCATTGATGGGAAGGAGATTCGCGCAGGAGATCGCGTGCGTTTACACCCAAGGAAAGGACGCGCCGATATTTTCGATCTGATGCTGGACGGCAAGACCGGGACGATTGAGGTCATCCACCAGGATTTCGAGAATCGTATCTACCTGGTCGTCACGGCGGACGATGATCCCGCGCTGGAGCAGATGCAAGCTGACAAGCGCATCTTCCCCGGTCATCTTTTCTATTTTTTCCCGGACGAGGTAGAAGTGTTGGAGGATACGCCGTGAACCATTCCCTGCCGTTAGAAGATACTTCACAGAGTGCGACCGGGCGCATCCTGATCGCCTGCATTGGCAATATCTTTCTCGGTGATGATGGCTTCGGGGTCGAGGTGGCACAGCGACTGATGGGCCGCAACTACCCGCCGCAAGTGCGTGTCGTTGATTTCGGCATCCGGGGCATCGACCTGGCGTATGCGCTGATGGATGACTATGATACACTTATTCTGGTAGACGCTGTGCCACGTGGAGGTTCGCCAGGTACGGTATATCTTATCGAGCCGGATTTATCGGGCCTGAGTTCTGAGAAAGGCGAGGAAGCGGGCAGAGTTGCGCTGGATAACCACAGCATGGACCCGGTGAAGGTACTCGCTTATGCCAGGACGCTTGGCGCCAGAGCAATTCGCACCCTGCTCGTCGGCTGCGAGCCAACCCCAATGGGCGAGGGTGAGAGCTACGAAGAAATGCAGATGGGATTGAGCGAGCCGGTACAGGCCGCCGTTGACGAAGCAGTGAAGTTGATCGATTCGCTGGTCGAGGAGTTGATTCCGGCGTAATATTACTCGTAGATGGCATCAAGGGCAACTCCGCAAGGTTGCCGGGTGAATATAGCTCATGAAATTGGCTTTTAGTCCAGGAAAGGGAAGGAAACCATGAAAGTTGTCGCTATAGCAATAGGCGTGCTGGTTGCAGCAGGTATTGGTTACTTGATCGTCCAGTCATATCCTGATATCCAGCGGTACATGAGGATACGCTCGATGTAGTGCTTTGACAAGTGTACCACTGGAAACGAGGCCGGTCATGCATGAACTCGCTATTGCCGAGAGTATCTATGATGCTGTTGTAGCCAAAGCAACCGAATGCAGCGCCACGCGGGTGAAAAGCGTACGACTGAAGATTGGCGAGGCCACCAGTATCGAGCTTGACTCGCTAACCTTCTGCTTCGAGATGATGGCCGACCTCGATCCACTTCTATCAAGGGCGCAGTTATTGATAGATACTGTGCCACATCGCGCGCGATGTCGTTATTGCGACAAAGAATTTGCGGTCAGAAACTTTATCGCTCAATGTCCGGCGTGCCAGGAATGGTCCGATGAGATTGTTTCTGGCACCGAAATGCAGATCGTAGAGATGGAGATCGACAGTGCCGAAAGTGACCATCGCTCAGAACATCCTGGCCGCTAACGATACCATTGCCCAGGAGATAAAACAGTCCCTGGCGGCACGCGGCATTCGCGTCCTCAACATCATGAGTTCGCCGGGGGCAGGGAAGACGACGTTGCTTGAGCGCACTATCGAGCGGCTGCGCGGGCAATTGAGCATCGGCGTGATCGAGGGCGATATCGAGACCAGCGCCGACGCCGAGCGCATCGAGGCATGGGGCGCCGAGACGGTACAGATCAACACGCAAGGCGCGTGCCACCTGGAAGCGCATATGATCCGTGACGCGCTGCAACAGGTGGACCTGGAACGCATCGAACTGCTCATCATTGAGAATATCGGAAACCTGGTCTGCCCGGCCGATTGGAACCTGGGAGAGGATATACGCGTGGTGGTCGTCAGTACCAGCGAAGGCGATGATAAGCCGGCCAAGTACCCGCAGATGTTCGCTGCCTCGCAGATTCTGATCGTCAATAAAATCGACTTACTGCCCTATGTGGATTATAACGTCGAAAAGGTCAAAAGGCAGGCGCTCGCTATCAATCCACACCTGCGGATATTCGAGATGAGCTGCCGGACAGGTGAAGGGCTGGATGCGTGGTGCGATTGGTTACTATCATTTGCGCGTTCTGGCAAATAATTGGCTGGTAGGGCCGATCATGAATGTTCACAACAGATTACGGTAACGGGTGCGGGCCGATGAATCGGCAGTGGGCGCGATCAATCGGCCCCTACAAAGGTGTTATCTATGACATCGACAATAGGATCGACAATCCAGCGCAGGCGTATTCTCATTCATGGCATCGTGCAGGGCGTGGGTTTCCGACCTTTCGTGTATGGACAGGCCCAGCGCCGCGGATTGGCCGGCTTTGTCTTGAACGATAGCAACGGTGTGACCATCGAGGTCGAGGGGCCAGCAGAATCGCTTGATGCCTTCGAGTGGGCGCTGCGCCAGGAACCACCACCCCTGGCCCGCATCGATTCGCTTATCTCGCATGAGATGGCGCCTCGAAATGAAACGAACTTCAGGATAGCGCACAGCCATGCTGGTACGGAACGCAATGCGCTCATCTCTCCTGATACCGCGACCTGCGATGATTGCCTGCGCGAGCTCTTCGACCCCAATGATCGCCGTTTCCGCTATCCATTCATCAACTGCACCAACTGCGGCCCGCGTTTCACCATTGTGCAGGATGTACCATATGATCGAGAAAAGACGACCATGCGTGTCTTCGCCATGTGTCCGGCCTGCCGGCAGGAATACGAAGACCCGCTGAACCGGCGCTTCCACGCGCAACCGAACGCCTGCCCCGTCTGCGGCCCCCAGGTGAAACTGGTCAATTGGAACACTGATGCTCCTATCCATACCGGAAATGCTTCAGCACTGACGGAAGCAGCACACTATCTCGCCGGTGGCGCAATTCTCGCCATCAAGGGATTGGGCGGCTATCACCTGGCCTGTGACGCCATGAACGTTGAGGCAGTGCAGCGACTACGGCAACTGAAGCACCGTGAGGCCAAGCCTTTCGCGCTCATGGTGCCTGACCTGGAAACTGCCCGGCAACTGTGTTTCATCAACGATGCCGAAGCGCGACTGCTACAATCCCACAAACGCCCCATCGTCCTGCTGAATGCCCGCAGGGGCCATTTGATCGCGCCCGCCGTCGCCCCGGCCTACAACACGCTCGGCATCATGCTGCCCTACACGCCGCTGCATCACCTGCTGTTGCACGATTTTGCCGCGTGTATAGGCCAGGGACGCCCGGCAGTGTTGGTCATGACGAGTGGAAACCTGAGCGACGAGCCGATTGCCTACCAGGACGAAGACGCGCAGGAGCGGCTATCAACCATTGCCGATGGAATGTTAACCCATAACCGGGCTATCCACATGCGCTGCGATGATTCCGTTGTGCGCGTGACGACTGCCGGAGAACAACTTTTCCGTCGTTCTCGCGGCTACGCACCCGAACCGGTATCCTTATCGTTCCACCTGCCAATGCCAATTCTGGCATGCGGTGGACATCTCAAAAACACCTTTTGCCTGGGCAAGGGGCGACAGGCATTCCCCAGCCATCATATCGGCGATCTGGAGAATCTCGAAACCCTGACTTCTTTCAAAGAGGGTATTGAACATTTCCAGCGCCTGTTCGATATCCAGCCACAGGCAATCGCCTACGACCTGCATCCCGAATACCTGGCGACCAAGTATGCCCTTGATAGCGCTATTCCGCACAAAATTGGCGTTCAGCACCATCACGCCCATATCGCCAGCGTGCTGGCGGAACACGGGCTGCAAGGGCCGGTCATCGGGGTCGCCGCCGATGGGACAGGCTACGGGACAGACGGAGCTGTCTGGGGCTGCGAGATTATGAGCGCCGACCTGAGCAGCTTTGAACGCCTGGCGCATCTCGCTTATGTAGCGCTGCCCGGCGGCGAGCAGGCCGTTCGCCAGCCCTGGCGCGTGGCAGCAACTTACCTTCAGCAGGCATATGGGGATGAATTCCTGAAGTTGAATATCCCATTTGTGCAAAGACTTGATCGCTCAAAGTGGCGCACGCTATCGCAGATGGCCGCGCGCGGTATCAACAGCCCACCTACTTCCAGCCTTGGACGGTTGTTCGACGCCGTCGCTGCCTTGCTTGGGCTGCCTGCAGGAGCGGGTGTCGAACCCTACACGGGAACCTTACTCTACGAGGGTCAGGCAGCTATCGAACTTGAAATCGCCGCGCAGTTCGTCGGCTCCGAAGCAATTGAGGATACGCCGGGCATCTATCCCTTTACGCTCAAAATGCGCGATGCGAAGGCAACACTATTGGATGTGACGCCAATGATTCGCGCCATTGTCAGCGATATCCAGCAGGGCAAACCTGCATCATTAATAGCCAGTTGTTTCCATCGTTCCATCTCCGCGTTGCTGGCAGCGACCTGCGCCGGAGTACGCGCCCACACGGGCATAAACATCGTCGCGCTCAGTGGGGGCGTATTCCAGAACAGGTTGCTGCTCGAGCAACTGGTGGCACGCCTGAAGGAGATGGGTTTTCAGATCTACATCAACCGGCTCGTACCACCAAATGACGGCGGATTAAGTCTCGGTCAACTGGCGGTCGCCGCTGCACAACTGGAACACTCGAAAACGTAACCACGCGGCTTCGCCGCGTAGGGGCCGGTTCACCGCGCCCACCGCCGATTTATCGGCCCACGCCGGTGCAGCTATAATCCAACGGCAACCATAGCCGTCCATACAAAGGAGGCAGTCATGTGCTTAGGTATTCCGGGCAAAATTATCGACATCGTAGATGATGAAAATTCGATTGCGAAGGTCGATGTATCTGGCGTCAAGCGCAACGTAAGCATTGCGCTGGTGCGTCCAGATGGTATCGCACCAGGAGATTGGGTCTTGATTCACGTCGGCTTCGCTATGAGCAAGATCGACGAAAACGAGGCACACGAAACGATGAAAGCCTTGCAACTGCTGGGCGAAACCTATACTGACGAACTGCAAATGCTGCACTCGAGTCAGATCGAATGACGCAATTGAGATGGTGAATGGAGATTGAGATGGCAAGGTCCGACCTGGTGGAAGTTGTTACCGCTCGCTTCGAGCAAAGCATGACCGTACCCGAAGCATTTTTTACGGCAGAAGCGGAACGGATTGCCGAGGCTTGCTGGGCAATGGCACGCCGTTTTCACGCGGGCGGGCGGTTGCTGGCTTTCGGCAACGGCGCGGGAGCAACAGATGCACAGCACGTCTCGGTCGAGTTTGTGCATCCCGTCATCGTCGGCAAACGAGCATTGCCTGCTATCGCGCTGACCAACGACAGCGCGACCCTGAGCGGACTGATGGCCGGTGGAGACGCTGAAATGCCTTTTGTGCGCCAGCTTCAGGTATTGGCACGCCCGCAGGATATAGCAATGGGCTTTTCACCTGGTGGCACCTGTGCTAATGTTGTCGCGGCACTGCGATTGGCCAGGCAGATGGGCCTGCTGACAGTTGGTCTGGCAGGAGCCGGTGGGGGCCAGATGCGGCAAACGGAAATGGATTTTTGCTTCCTCGTCCACTCGCAGGACGCAATGGTAATCCAGGAAACACATGAGACACTCTACCATGTCCTCTGGGAGTTGGTACATATTTTCTTTGAACACGAGGGGTTGTTGACATGAGCGATGACAATACAATTGTAAGGATGGGGGAAGTGGAGACAAGCGGCGGGGACCCTGGTGGTCGCCCTCAGATACGCCTGGATCGGAGCTTCATGATTGATGGCGGCATGTATTGCATTCCTGATGAGGATGGTCATTGCACGACATGCTCGGACGAGGCATTACAGGCAAAAGTCTTGCGCATCGACGAGGAGACCGGCCTGGCGCTGGTGGAAATGATGACGGAGGAGCCACGAACAGAGGAGGTCGATATCAGCCTGGTTGAGAATGTCGTGCCGGGCGATTTGTTGCTGGTCCATGGCGGAGTGGCAATTGGGAATGCCGATATGGTCTAGAAGAGATAAACAATGAGCGACTCGGAGGGTTCTGAATACGACCGGCTATTTTATCCTTTCCTTTTTGAGGGAGGTAAATCTAGTAAAGAGGATGTGCTTGCGCAGGTACGCCATTCGACACTGGAAAAGTGCCGCGAGGTGATTGAGCTGCGACGCGCAACCCTGGAGCATTCTGGCGAGCGCATCGTTGCCGCGGCTGAGGCGATGGCGAGCGCTTTTGCGCGTGGAGCTACGCTGCTGGCCTTCGGTAATGGCGGAAGCACCACCGACGCTCAGGACCTGGTGACAGAACTGCTCAATCCGCCTTTTCCTGACTGGTCGCCGCTGCCGGCCATCGCGCTGACCAACGATATCGCCGTAGTGACAGCAGTGGCAAATGATGTCGGCTTCGACAATGTCTACGCGCGCCAGGTGATTGCTTTCGGCAGGCCGGGAGATATCGCGCTCGGCATCTCGACGAGTGGCAATTCGACGAATGTGCTGGTTGCGCTCGAACAGGCCAAAAAGCAGGGACTTATGACGGTAGGATTGACCGGTTACGACGGCGGCAAAATGATGCGTTCCAGAGTAGTCGATTTTTGCATCAATTCGCCGGGAGACCATATTCCGCGTATTCAGGAGGCGCAGGCAACGGCCTATCACGCGCTCCTGGAGGTGATCCATGTTCTCTTGAAGGAAGGGAAAACCAGATGAGCATGAAGTATGTTGACGAGTACCGAGATCCAGAACTGGCCAAACGCATCGCCGCCGAGATCGCGAGGATGAGCGAAGCTCGACCCCTCAAGTTCATGGAGGTCTGCGGCGGCCACACGCACACCATCTACAAACACGGGATCGAGGACGTATTGCCGCATAATATTGACCTGGTGCATGGGCCGGGCTGTCCCGTCTGTGTCCTGCCCATGGGCCGCATCGATGACGCCATCGCCATTGCTCGTATGGACAATGTCATCTTCACTACCTTTGGCGATATGATGCGCGTGCCGGGTTCAAAAGGCAGCCTGCTCGATGCCAAGGCCGAGGGAGCCGATGTGCGCTTCGTCTATTCGCCGCTTGATGCCTATAAGCTGGCCCGCCAGAATCCGGACCGCCAGGTAGTCTTCTTTGCCATCGGCTTTGAGACCACCGCGCCCTCAACTGCCGTAACCCTGCTGCGAGCGAAGGCTGAGGGACTCAAGAATTTTTCCGTCTTCTGCAATCATGTCACCATCATCCCGGCAATGAAGGCCATCCTTGACTCGCCCGACCTGCGGCTGGATGGCTTTATCGGCGCGGGGCATGTCAGCATGGTCATCGGCATGCGACCCTACAATTTTGTTGCGCGCGACCACCACAAACCGGTCGTGATCGCCGGCTTCGAGCCGCTCGATATCATCCAGGCTGTGTATATGCTTGTGAAGCAGATCAACGAGGGGCGAGCCGAGGTCGAGAACCAGTATTCGCGCGTCGTGCGACCGGAAGGGAATGTCAAGGCGCTAGAGGCAATGGCGCGTACCATGGAATTGCGGCCATTCTTCGAGTGGCGCGGCCTCGGTTTTATCACGCACAGCGCGCTGAAGCTGCGTCCAGAATTTGCCGATTGGGATGCCGAACTGCGCTTTGAGGTGCCGGGACTGCGTGTGGCCGATCCCAAGGCCTGCCAGTGCGGCGAGGTACTCAAGGGAGTCATCAAGCCGTGGGAGTGCAAGGTATTCGGAACCGCCTGCACGCCGGAGACGCCTATCGGCACCTGCATGGTTTCGCCAGAGGGTGCCTGTGCCGCGTACTTCAACTATGGGCGGTTCTCTATGGCCGCTGAACGCACGCGGCTGAAAGTTCTTCCAACGACAAATTAACACTCCTCTGGAGGCAAGTATGGATACATCAAGGCCGGATAACTCGGAGCGCATCGACGATGTGCTGAAGAAGATTGAGCGCACGCGGCAGGCACGCAGGCATAAGTTCTACCTGCGCGACGAGAAGATCAATCTCAGTCACGGCAGCGGTGGTAAGGCCACGCATAACCTGATCGAAGGCGTCTTCGCACCCGCCTTCTCGAATCCGCTGCTGGACTCTATGGACGATGCGGCAACATTCGGCATCGATGGTACGGGGCAGCGCCTGGCATTCACCACCGATACATACGTGGTAAGCCCGCTCTTCTTTCCCGGCGGCGATATCGGCAAACTGGCGGTCCATGGCACCATCAACGATCTGGCAATGGCGGGCGCGCAACCACTCTATCTTTCCGCAGGCTTTATCCTGGAAGAAGGATTCCCCATCACCGAGCTGCGCCGCGTCGTGGCCTCGATGGCAAAGGCGGCAGCGGATGCCGGTGTAGCCATTGTCACGGGTGATACGAAGGTGGTGCAGCGCGGCAAGGCGGACGGCCTGTTCATCAACACGGCGGGTGTTGGACTTATTCGTGCCGCCTGGCCCATGGGGCAGGCCCAGGTGCAGCCGGGAGACAAAGTGTTGTTGAGCGGCCCGGTTGGCGATCACGGCATCGCCATCATGCTGGCACGCGAGGCGCTGGACATTGAGACCGACGTGGTAAGCGATACGGCTCCCCTGCATACAATGGTGGCCGCTATTCTAGAGGCGGCAGGGGATGCAGTTCATTGCATGAAAGACCCCACGCGCGGCGGCGTAGCGACGACATTGAACGAGATCGCCATCGGCTCGGAAGTTTCCATCGGTCTTGACGAACAGGCTATCCCCGTCCGTGCGGAAGTGCGCGGGGCCTGCGAAATTCTCGGCCTCGATCCGCTCACCATCGCCAACGAGGGCAAGATGCTGGCTATTGTTTCTGCTGAGAAAGCGGAGGCCGCGCTGGAAGCCATGCGCTCGCACCCGCTGGGACAGGAGGCCGCGATTATCGGCTCTGTACAATCCGAGCCGCCAGGAATCGTTTTCTTGCGCACGGACATTGGGGGCATGAGAGTTTTGGATATGCTGGTGGGGGATCCGCTGCCGAGGATATGCTGAAGATGAACCCTGTATCATTGAAGTGAACAGGTCAAATTCATATTGAGGCAAGCAGGTTATTCTTCTTGATCTAGCGCATCTTTCAAGGGAACCAGATTCTGTTGCAGGGCATATATCGCGGCCTGCGTGCGGTCTGCCAGGTGCAGTTTTGAAAGAATATTTGCGACATGGGTACGTACCGTCGGCTCGCTGATAACGAGTTCCTGAGCGATCTCAAAATTAGTGCGCCCGCGAGCGATGCGCGCCAGTACTTCCAGTTCACGCGGGGTTAGATCATTGAGCGGGGTGTGCGGACGATGCTGCATCTCACGTAGCAGGCGGGCAGCAACCATCGGGTGCAACTTGCTCTCTCCCCGGGCGGCGGCGCGTACCGCTTCAACCAGCTCCTGGGGACTGCTATCCTTTAATAAATAGGAGAGCGCCCCGGCCTTAATGGCATTGAAAATATGCTCATCATCGTAGTAGGAAGTCAGGATGATAATCTTTGTGCTAGGTACGAGCCGCTTGATCTCTCGTGAAACCGCGACCCCATCCATTGTAGGCATAAGCAGGTCCAACAGAGCGACATCAGGTAACAGTTCGGCAACCAGCTCGAGCGCTCGCGCTCCGTCACCACACTCTCCCACGACCCGAATATCAGGACGCTGCTCTAACATAAAACGCAGGCCATGACGTACAACCGCGTGATCGTCGGCCAGTACTACTTTAATCATTTGCTTTCTCCCATGGTACACTGAGCAGGATACTGGTTCCCTGTCCTGGCGCCGTCTTAAGCTCGAATATGCCATGCAGTTCCTCAACACGTTCTCGCATGAGATGCAGTCCCAGACCCTCCTGATCTCTATCATCATTCGCAACAAATCCCTTGCCATTATCGGTAATGGTTAGCTTCACGCTATCCCCCTCACTCGCCAGGCAAAGTGAGATCAGGCTAGCGTTGGAATGGCGGGTGGCGTTGGCAAAGGCCTCCTGCGCGATGCGCAATAGTGCATGTTCTATCCTCGGCTCAAGTCTAATCGGCCGCACATCGGTTGTAATAGTAATACCCAGGCGCGTGCTATAGACCTGGGCCAGCTTCAACAGAGCGCCTTCCAGTCCAAGGTTTTCCAGCTGTAGCGGGCGTAATTCAAGCAAAAGCGCGCGCATTTCGCGGATCATATTGGCTGTTGTTTGCTCCAACAGTGTGATATGCTGGCGCAGGTCTGTAACAGGTTGTCCCGCCCGTGCAGCCTCCTGCAAGCCATCGGCCAGCATACGCAGCGAAAAGAGGTCTTGCGAGATGGCATCGTGCAACTCACGCGAGATGCGAGATCGCTCTTCCAGGCGCGCATTCTGTTCGGCCAGTTGTTTTTGCAGCACGATATTCTCCGCCAGTCGCTCAGCCATCTGGTTAAATTGCCGCTCCAGCTGTCCGATCTCATCTTGCCCATGCGACTCGACCTGTTGTGTATAATCTCCAGCGGCAAAGCGCGTCGTCGCCAGCACAAGCTGTTGCACCCGCTGCACCAGGCCCCTTGTCGTCACCCGTCCGAAAAAGACGCCAAGCGGAATGACGAGCAACAGCAGCAAGATATTGGTAATCAGTGCGCTGGTTAGCCGAGAAAAAATACTATCTTCCTGGGGTTCTGGGGCCTGCAAAAAGATCGCGCCAATCGGCTGGTGATTCTCGCTCCAGACGGTTTCCGCGGCGTATGCCAGCGGGACCGAGGAGAGTTGTTCTGTCCCCATGAAAGCCTGTCCAGTAAGGGCCTGCCTGATGGCCGATCTTTGCTCAGGCAACAGAGCAGCAACAGTCATACCGGCGGGATAGCGTGACGGATAAGAGCTGGCAACCACGCGACCATCTGGCGCAATAAGCAGAGCAATCGTCACTGCTGTTGGATCGGGAGTAGCTGTCGAGATATAGGGAGCGAACACGTTATAGACCTGATTTTCCTGGCCAGGTAAAGCAATCGTATGCGCCTGCCCGGGCATAAAATTGCTCTGTGGATCAAGCGCCATACCCTGAGCCTGGAGACCAGCTACCAACGCATACGCCTGAGCCTGTTGTTGCGTGTCCCTAAGAAAAGTGCTGTTCCCCTGTGAGTCCGAGAAAAAAGCCGCCAGCACTCCGGTGGTCAGGGCCACCAGCAGCAAAAAAGAGACCACCGAGCCGAGCGTTACAGCCACATATGAAATAGTCATATGCCTCCGCAGGCCCGATCCATGAAATGGCCGCGGGACGCGCAATCGCATCCACAAAGGAACCGCCGGACTTTTCATAGGTATGCCTCCCAAAGATAGCAGGACCAGACAGAAGCTCTGTAAAATCTTCTTTTGAAGATACGTTTCACAACGTACAGAGTTCTATCTGTCCTGTTTTCCCGCTCGTAGAACTAGCTGGTCACATCGCGATGCACCGTCAGCCAGCAGGAGACGCCTACAAACACGACCAGGTAAGCAGCAACCACCAGGAGCGAATGCCCATTGGAATAGGGACCAGGATCGCTAAATGAGAGGATGTGTCCCTGGTTATGCAGCAGCGACGTGAGGTTATTGCCCAGGAAGTAGTCCGGGACATGCTTCAGAAAATCCGTCAGACCGCCGCTGCTATTGCTCGTCAGAACCGTAATGCTGCTGCTGACCAGAGGTTCAATAGCGAGTACGATGAGCGGCCCGACAATAGCGGCCACTGTCGAACGCCCTACAGTACCAAAGAACAGCGCCAGCAGCATATAGGCATACCAGTAGAGTATCGCCATTAGCGCATAGAGGACAACATGACCGAAATGGTCTGCGGTCAAAAAGCTTAAACCGTTGGCAAGGCCTGCCAGTTGAGCCATGACCGCTCCAATCACGATTCCCAACAGCATCAAGAACAGAATGGTGGGAATGACGTAAATGACAAGCACTAGCATCTTCGCGATGAGAAACTGCAAGCGGGTCGGGCCGCGCGTGAACATCAGGCGCACCGTACCCAGGCTATATTCACCGCCCACCAGCGTGCCGGCCAGGATGACCCCCAGCACCGCGAGTGGCAGGATGAAAAAGTGTTCCTCTGCGAACCAGGCGCCGGGCATAGTCAAAAACTGAGCCCCGCCATTCACGACGCGCTGCTTCTCGCGCTGCATATCGGCAAGGGTTGCCGGTTGATGGGTAATGCACCCGGCAGCAGAAAGCTGCGGAGTCGCGGCACATTTCGATGGCACAAAACTGGTGACAGGCTCGCTCGCGTAATGTAGGACCGCTATACCAATCCCCAGAAAAACCAGGGCGATTACACATATCCCGACAAGCAGCAACACTCTCGCTAGAAGACGACGGTACACTTTATACAAGTCCATGCCGACCAGGCGAAACAGCTCACTCAGGTAATCTTTGCGTCCCATCACAATGGGCGCGACACGTTTAACATCAGGCCGGGCCTGCGTATCAATAATCATCGTTTATCTCACTTTCTTTTTATCGATGCGGAATCAGTAGTTGATTTAGGGCATATCAGGTGCAGTCGGGTTGGTCAAATCGGTCATTCTGGAGCGTGAGCCTTCGCCTGACGCGGTACCGGTCAATTCCAGGAAGAACGCTTCCAGACTGGCCTCGGATTGATACATTTCAGCTATGAACAGATTGTGCCGGCCTAGCAGCGAGGCAATCTCTTGCGAATGCGAGGCCGGGGCATCCACAAAGAGTGCCGGAAGATCGTGCTTATCGGTACCCTTACTCACCTGGGAAATCCAGTTCATATCATTCTGCGCAGCCTGCTGGAGAATAGCCAGGGCTTGCTCAATCTCTTCAACTGTACCCAGGCGTATCACAAGTCGTCGTCCTTCACTGAGCAGTTCCTGTACATTTCCCTGTTTGAGCAGCCTGCCTTTCTGCAAAATGGCCACACGGTTGCAGACCTGCTGGATCTCATAAAGGATATGACTCGACAGGAAGATCGTCTTACCGATCGAGGCGAGACGGACAATCAACTGGCGAATCTCACGCACACCCGCGGGATCAAGGCCGTTCGTCGGCTCGTCGAGCAGGATCAACTCGGGATCGGTCAACAAAGCAGCGCCAATGGCCAGGCGTTGCTTCATACCAAGCGAGTACTTGCGATAGGCATCTTTTGCTCGCGCGCTCAAATCTACCAGGTCCAACACCTCGTCGATGCGCGCCTGATTTACTCGCCCCAACCGCATCCCGGAAGCCGCGGCGACCATGCGTAGATTATCGACGCCCGAGAGGTAAGGATAGAAGACGGGGGTCTCGACGATTGCTCCAACACGCGGCAAAATTTCTCGAAGGTGCGTAGAGTTGTCCAGGCCAAAGAGAGAAACGCTCCCTGCAGTGGGCCGGATCAGACCAAGCAGCATACGAATCGTCGTTGTCTTGCCGGAGCCATTAGGCCCCAGAAAACCGAAGACATCGCCGCGCAACACCTCAAGTTCTAGATCATTGACGGCTACCAGGGTATCAAAAGCCTTTGTCAGCCGATGGGTGGTGATGATATGTTCTTGCGCAGGTTCTTTTTCCATAAGATTCCTCTTCTTTCAACAAAATGCTTTTTTGTTCATTTTCCTGTTCTACAGGAGTGATCCAATGAGCTAACTATAAAAAGTAGGGGAAAGGACATCTCCTCTGTTCACAAGTGTAACCGCTCTCCGGGGATTTGTGATCAACGCAGCATAGATTGCGCCTCATCATTTTGTTGAGTGGGAAGGAGTACTTATGGGTGGATGATGCAGGCAGGGATGACAGGGAAGTGAGAAAAAGGCAAACGGAGGCAAGATGCTGGCTATCATCTTGCTGACAAAAGCGGAAGTCAAAGTAAATGGAAGGCCAGATATCAAGATATCTAGTCTTTAGCCTGTGGATATATTTGTTAGTTTCATCTCAGTACGCTCTCCCCATCCTCCCCTCAAGATACCGGGCCACCAGTGCCAGCGCGTAGCAGATCACGAAGTAAATCATGGCGCCCAGAATATACATGAAGAGCTTGTCATTTGAATTCAACATCGGGTCGGCAAACGAACCGGTTGTTTGCTCCAACTCGGTCACGCCAAGGATTGACAGCAGGGCGCTATCCTGGATGAGCGTGATGAAATAGTTGGTAAATGGGGGAAGTGTAATGCGCAGGGCCTGGGGCAGGATGATATGGCGCATGGTTTGGCGCGAATTCAAGCCCAGGCTCAAAGCGGCCTCGGTCTGTCCTTTATCCACGGTTTCAATACCCGCGCGAAAGACTTCGGTCAGGTAAGCGCCATAGTTGAAACTCAAACCGATGACTCCATAGAAGAAAGCATCGAAAGCGATTGGCACAAGGCTATTTTCTTGCAATATGGTCATGAAATTAAATGCAGCATTATATGGATCAAAACCAAGATTCGAGAGCAACTGACCGATGCCAAAATACCAGAATAATAACTGTACTAGAATCGGCGTGCCGCGCACAACCTCGACATAGATGGTCGCAATCCAGCGCAGCGGGGCAAAACGCGAGAGACGCCCCATCGCCCCCAGGAAGCCGAAGATGATCGCCAGTATTGCGCTCACTACCGAGAGACCAATTGTCAAGCCGGCCGCCTGCAATAGATAGGGCAGATAATTGCTGATAATGTCCCGGTAGGAATACAAATAGTAAATGAATCCTGCCACGGCTGCTATCAAGACGATATAGAAGATATAGTCCAGTATGACGCGCCAGTTACGCGGCTGCGGTGTAGCTTTTACGATAGTCTGTTCCATACATTCCTCTTTCTATTCGTGTTACAAAGCTGCGCGTAACCGGCGCTCGAACGTTCTGGCAACATACGAAGTCGGCAGGCTCATTACCAGGTATAAGACGATGGCGAGGGCGAAGAGCGGCAAAGGATTGGCCGGGTTCTGGAAAACTTTGAGTTGCAGGACAGAGGTGAGTTCGCTACCGGAGATAACGCTTACTATTGCCGAGTCCTTCAGCATATAGATAAAATCATTGACGAATGGCGGGATCATTAAGGGGATGGCCTGCGGCAGCACAATGCGAAAGAAGTTCTGCTGTGGCGTCAGTCCTAACGAAAGCGCGGCCTCTGTCTGCCCCCGGTCCACGGAGAGGAAACCGGCACGATAGACTTCGGCCTCATATGCAGCATAGTTCAAAGCTAACGTTGCGATACCGGCGACCCAGGCGTTATCATACTGCGCAAGATTGTAATTCACCAGAATTGCTCCTATACCATAGTAGACGAGAAATATCTGTGTGATAATCGGGGTACTGCGCATAACCTCGATAAAAATCCGAGAAGGCGTGCTCAACCAGACAAAAGGGGAATTTCGCATCAGGGCGAGTATCAGCCCTAGCAGCAAAGCCAGGGGAAAAGAGATGAAACAGTAAATCAGGGTGTTGCGCGCGCCAATCAGAAAGGCCGGAAGGTTTTGCAGGATTATATCCATCAGGAGATGCCTCCATTACATAGCACATTGCTCGTGAAGTAGAGAATATCCACAAACATCTCCATTACACACATTGCATATAATGGAGATGTTTGTGGATATTCTCTACTTCATATAGGACCCTTACACGATGCCAATTGCCGCCTGCTGGTCGTTCCACATGCTCCATTTCATGTAAATACGCTTGAGCGTGCCATTCTTTTTGAGAACAGCAATCGCCGCGTTGATCTCGGGCAAGAGGATCTGGGCATTGGGATTGCTCTTGTTGAAGCCGCACACATACACATCGGGATAGAGCGGCTTGCCGATGGGCTTCAAGGCAGGATCGGGCGTACCGCCAGGACCAGCGCCATCCACATAATAGGCAACGATGGGTACATCAAGCATTGTGGCATCAATCTTCTTCTGCTTGAGGTCGTCAAATGGCAGATCCCCATTGTAGAGCTTGGTATTGATCTTGGGGTCCGCTTGTAAATACACAGCCGCCTTGTAGCCATCGCCGGTTCCCACTGTGAGACCATCCAGGACGCTTAAGGTTAAATCGCTATTGCTGTTATACTGGGAGAAACGGGGGTCGTCCGCGCGCACGACGATTTGCTGGCCGTAGCGATAGTAGGGATCGGAAAATAATTGGACTTTCTTGCGCTGGTCTGTAATTTCCCAGCCGTTCATGACCATATCGAATTTGTTGGCTGCCAGCGCCTGGTCAAGCTCGCCGTAGCATGTTTCAACCTGTACTTGTCGCACGCGCATCAGGTTGGCCATAGCAACCGCAATCTCAACCTCGAAGCCGATGAGTTGCGAGGGATTTTTCGGGTCCTTGAAGACGTAGGGAGCGCCATCGACAAAGTCCGACCCCCATTGCAACACACCGGGGGTCTTCAGACCAGCATTGCCAATGGGTGTGACTCCTGGAGTAGGAGTCGAACTTGATCCGGTAGAAACATTGCCTCCACAGGCCGCCAGCAATGCTTCGAGTGAGCTACCGGCAACGACGAGGCCACCCGCCTGCCCCACGCGCTTCAAGAATGTTCGCCTGTCGATTTCATGGCTCATGATGTGGATAATCCTTTCCGTTGATCGTCCTGGTACATCAATCGTATGAATGCTTTATCTATGGCAACGTTGAGAGCACGCGCTCCAGGAATAGCCTTGTGCGCTCATGTTTGGGTTGCTTAAACAGTTCTTCGGGGTCGCCCTGCTCCACAATCACACCATCCGAGATAAAGACAACGCGGTCCGAGACATCGCGCGCGAATTGCATTTCATGCGTCACTACCACCATCGTGCTACCCTCGTAGGCCAGGTCGCGCATTACCTTGAGTACCTCTCCCACCAGCTCTGGATCGAGCGCCGATGTCGGCTCATCGAATAACAGCGCCCGTGGCTGCATGGCAAGCGCGCGGGCAATAGCTACACGCTGCTTTTGCCCACCTGAAAGACGGCTGGGATAGACATCGCGTTTGTCGGAAAGCCCCACTTTCGCCAGTAACCTTTCGCCGAGAGCCACCGCCTGGTCTTTGGGCATCTTGCGCACAAGTAGCGGCGCCATGATAACATTTTGCAGCACGGTCATATGGGGAAAAAGGTTAAAATTCTGGAAGACCATGCCGAGTTCGCGGCGTATCGGGCTGAGTTGTTTATTAGAGAGATTGGGATCGAGCTTCTGCCCGTGAATGTAGATTTCGCCGCTGGTACACTTCTCCAACCCGTTCAGGCAACGAATAAGCGTGCTTTTACCCGAACCACTGGGGCCGATCAACGCGACAACTTCTCGTTTACGCACTTCAAAATCGACATCCTTAAGGACATGCTTATCGCCGAAATACTTGTTGACCTTGATGGCGCTGATAATGACTTCATCCTCAATGCTATTCGAGACCTGGGGCAGACTACCAGAACTGGTTGCGGGAGATAAGGCATCATTCGAAATAGTTTGCTCGGAGTCCATAGGCCACTCCTTCCAAAAGCGCAAAATATGCACCTTATCGCATGGCGAAATCTGGCGGTTAGATCACCGAAATTATACAGCCATGAATGTTGCCTTATAGTATAGCACCGGCAAGAAGCCTGTCAAGCAGTCGAATTTGACCCCGCGGAACAGGCAGACTCAACGCATTGATTGCCTGGTGATATACTATTTGCATCTCAGCAAGTCGGGAAACATCGTTTTCACAAAGTAGGTACAAAAATGCCCTTGCTTACAACCCCAAATACTAGTCTGTACTACGAAATTTTTCAACCAGCGTTCACCGCACAGCCCCTTCTATCCTACTCATCAGAAACTGTGTTGCTACTGCACGGCTTCGCGGGAACCCCGGAAACCGATTTTGAAGCCCAACTCCCTCATTTGCGAAATCGCTACCGCGTGCTTGCTCCTCACCTGCATGGCTACGGGCGCTCATCACATCGAGATCGTTACAAACTCACCTACTATCGCGATGATGTGGCGGATATGGCCGCACTGCTTGACGCGCTGCGGATCGAGCAAGTACTGGTGCTGGGTTTCAGCGATGGCGCGATTGTCGCTCTGTTGCTGGCAGCACTTCACCCAACACGGGTGAAAAAATTGGCCGTGCTGGGGGCACAGCCAACTATCAATGTGCAGAACGCAGCCGATATTCGTCACTGGCTGCTTGAAGAGCCTCTTTCAGAGAAATGGCAGGCGCAAATGGCGGCACTACACGGCGAACCCTACTGGCGTTCCCTGCCGCGTATGTACGTCGAAGCTCAGGAGGCGCTGGTCGCCAATGGTGGCGTCCTGATTACTGACGAAGAACTGGCCTCTATCCGCTGCCCGGCACTCGTTATGCACGGCAAGCGCGACCGCGTCGTTCCTGCTGAGTACGCGCGTATTATTGCCGAACATATTCCCGGTTCACAATTGCTACTGTTCGACGCCGGACATGCCGCGCACATTCGCCGCGAAAACGAATTTACCGAGGCAGTTATGAATTTTTTCGCGAGGGCGGCGGAATAAACTTATTCCGCCGTCTTGCCACGAGTTGAGCGTTTTTGTTTGCTTCCTTTACCCGTCCCTGATTTACCAGCCGTACGCTTTTTACGTGAAGATGTGGACTTCGATACAGATTTAGTGGCCTTTTGCTTGACAGGAACAGCCTCTTCTAAGACAACTTCTGGCTGACCTCGGTCACTACCGGACTGATCAGGTATCAATGCATCCCCGGGTTCCTCCTGCTTCTCAGGGAGTACCAGCTCTAACTTATCTATTTTTTCCTGCTGCTCTTCAGGAGAGATCGGCTCCAACTTCAGCGTTACTTCCTGTTGCTCTTCAGAAGGTGTCTCGGGCTGCGGTTCTGCCAGCTTCTGTGTGGGAAGTTCTGCTTCTGTCTGAACTTCTGTCTCAACCGGCATGCTATCAGTTCCAGGTGACTGAAGTTCTGATACTACTTCGCCTTGCTCCTGAGCAACAGGTTCGGATTCCACCAGCTTTGCTGTGGCTGGTAAACCGTCTTCTCCTGGCAGTTCAGCTTCAGACTCTTCCTTCCAGGCATCCAATAATTCGGCCCCTGGTTCAATCGCCGGCTCCTGCCTGCCATTGTTAGAAAAATGCACTGGCACTGTAGAAGGCCCTGGTTGCTCTTCGCTTTCAACGGCTTCACGCTGTCGCTGCAAGCGGCGCATGCCGCGGTCTGCGCTTATCTTCGCGCGCAGGCGTCCTAGCAACAGGAAACCGAGTAAGACCGCTTCAAGGGCCGCGGCTCCTCCAACGGCCAGGGGAATGGACATGAGCAAGTACTTGCCGTGCAGCACCCGAACGAGCATGACGATCAGCCCGACACGCGCTCCTAATCCAATGATATCCATGAAGAGCGGCGTGCGAGCATCCTTTAAGGCGTAGAAGCTGCGATTCAACAATTCATCCGCGACGCGTGCCGGCAAAATGAGGGCATAGCCGACGAGCGCGTAATAGACCAGGCTGGAGGAGCGTCGTGTAAAGGCTCCGTGCTGGAACAGGAGATGAATGACAGGCTTGCCGAACAACGCCAGGAAAATGGCCGCGGGTATGCTTAGCAAGATACCGGCTCCCACCACCTTGATGATCATTTTTCGCAAATGCACGTAATGCTGTTTCAATGCCAGCAAGGACATACGAGGCAAGGCCGCTCGAGCTACTACCTGCGCCAGCAGCGCGAATGGCAGGGCAAAGAGCAACTCTGCATTATTTATCGCCGCAATACTCCCCTTATCGCGAAAAAAGGAAGTAAACGATATATCGATGACCGATCCAATTGAGGCAACGCCTACAGCAAGCAAGCTTGGGATCAGCAGGCGCAAGACGGCATGCAGTCCGGGGTCTTTGAGATCCCAGACGAAGAAATAGCGCACCTTTTGCTTCACCAGACCGGGTACCTGCACGCCAAAATGGCAGGCAGCCGCGGCCAGCACACCAAACGTAGGGCCATAGATGCCGATGGATGGGAAAATCAATGTACAGATCAGGCCACCGATCAGCCCGATGTTGTAGACGGCGATGGCAAGAGCGGGCAGCGCAAACTGTCGCCTGCTGCTGAGAACACCACTCATGACGGTACTCAAACCAAGGATGAGCGGCTGGAAAAGCATAATGCGTGTCAACGTGATCGTTAACGCCTGCTCGGATGGCGAGAAACCGGGAACGAGAAATCTATTGACGAATGTGGGAGCCACAAACTCGCCGATCACGAGTAAAGCAGCTAACGTTGCGAACATGATATTGAAGACCAGGCTTGCAAGTCGCCAGATTTCACTTTCGCTGCGCTCCTTGTCATACGAGACGAAGATGGGCACGAATGCATGAATGAGCGTGCCTCCAGCAACCAGGTTAAACAGCGTATCTGGCAGGCGGAAAGCCGCTACATAGGCGCTGGCCTGCACGCTCGTACCGAAAATCGCATTAAAGGTGACCTGGCGTACTACACCGAGGCCACGCGAAGCAAGTATGCCCATCATAAGCAGGACCGCGGCTTCTGCTACGCTAAAGCGGCGCAGCGAAAAGCCCCGGCCTGGTCGAAAATTTTCCAGGTTGAAGTGGAAACGAAACGAGCCTATGCCCCACTTCTCTCGCTGTTGGGGTATTTTCTCATGTCTCGTCGATGGAGATGCTTCTGGTTCAGGATCAAGAGTGGACACCGCCACGGTTGATTTATCTTCCGGGTGTTGTGATTTGTTTAAAATGGTAGTCTCTCCTCGTCTATATAGCCGATGACAGAAAGTATTGGTTCCAGGGCGATCTCAAGGGCATCGCCCTTACATGGCTATCGAATGTATCGACGGCAAATAGCGCTAAAAACGGACATTTTTACCGAAAGTACTCCTGCATGCTTCCCCAAATAAGGCTATTCGTGCTATGAGTAGAACGAATAGCTGCGAATTTCATCACGCCCTCTCTTTTTTGGTACTATTGAGGACCGCCTAAAACCTGGAGTGCTGGTATAATGCCCTGGTATCAGCAGAGACGACCAGAGGCGTCGATGGCCATGTATTAGAGGCTATTTCGCATGAGCGGCTTAGAACCCTACTCCAGTCTTGAACTGAAATCAGGGCGTATCTCATCCTCTGCAAAACACTACAAAACGAACGTTCATATGCAGTAGATAGCAGGCTGGCATAAATCGATGGTAAAGATCCCAAGGCTCGCATAGCCTATTCGCGCTATCTCACAACATTCAAGCTAGCAAATTGCCATATTTTCAGGTAAATTTACTCTTGTGTATTTTAAAAGCACAACAGATTATTGTTTTCGTAGAGCGAGGATGTAGTATGTTATCTTCAAATGAGGGTCCGCATCTAACGAAGCCCTTACTAAGTGGAAGTAGCTGACCAGCATCTGAGCCTGCAAAATTAGCACTTCGTTCTCAATCAGAGCAAGCCACCGGGCCGCTAACTAGCCTCAAGCAACCCATAGTCATTCCGGCCTCAACTAAGAGATTGAAAACACAGCCATTGGCCTCACCACAACCCAGGCGCCGTTTTGCTCCGCTGATTATTTTGTTTGGCAGCCTGCTTATGGTTATTGGCGCCTCTCTTTTTGTTGTGCCTTTAGATAACGGGCAGCAATCGCATACAGTTGTTCAAATTATCAGTGACTTGATTGCTAGCGGGGAATTGAATAGCGCCAATCCTTTGGAGTATTCAGCCCCTCCTACACCGACAGTTCCACCGCAAACGTTGAACGAAGGATACTGCGGCGGTACCGATATCTGGGGGACGTGCGCAACCTATGATACTCAGAGCGGCGTCATGGGAACCGGGCATATGCAGCGCCCCATCATTGGCGCTGTGATTACGCAGGTATTTGGGCACCCCGAATTCCAATCATGGTGCGGATGCTGGAAGCCGCATACCGGCATCGATCTTGCGGCCCCTTTTGGCACGCCTATCATGGCGGCAGATAGCGGCCAGGTGATCTGGACGGGTTGGGATTGGTCAGGGCTGGGATGGGCTGTAAAAATCAATCACGGGAATTATATCGCAACGATTTATGGGCATATGGAACGCTTCATCGTCAAAGTTGGGCAGAACGTGACAAAAGGGCAGGTGATTGGCTATGAGGGAAGTACAGGAGCTTCTACAGGGCCGCACTTGCATTTCATGGTAGTGATCAATAATACCTGGGTAGACCCTACCCTTTACGTACAGCTTCCTTAGAAACAGGAAAGGCTGGCGTAAAAGCCAGCCTGACCGAAGTATCGATCCCGTTTTATGCCTGAGCAGCATTCTTCGGGCGACGGCGGCTAATGGAACCACCCTTGCGGCCCGCAGCCTGTGCTTCTTCGCTCGTCCATTTGTGCGCTGTTCCCATCTGATGGGCAGCTTTTCCGCCCTTGCTGGCAATCTCGCGCTTCTTTTCCGGGCTCATCGAGGCAAAACCACGTCCACGACCTTTGTTTCCTTGCATTGTTCTCTCTCCTTACCTTAAAATTAGAGGTACCAACCAAAGGTATTGAAACTCTGAACAGATAGCTCTCTCTGCATCTGTTCCCAACATGAGATGGAGTATTTTCTTCCATCACAATCATAAGGTTAACATGCTCTCATCTATTCGGCAAGTCAACAATAAAAAGACTCAGCATTCTCTAAGGTAGACTCAGCATTCTTTCATGATGAGCTTATTTACCGGGCTTGATTGCTGCAAACCCTCCATACAGCTATGCCCCGGTACTCTAATGACTCCCGGAAGATGTTGTCGTAAGGCTCTCGACCATCTTGACAAGCTCATCAACGTCAAAAGGTTTTTCTAAGAAATGCACACGTAAATCTGAAAGATCCTCTATGTCGGTAAAAGAGGCAGCAGAGGTTAAAATAATGGGGAGGGAAGAAAGACGAGAATCATTTCGTATCTGCCTGATTACCTGGATACCTGAAACTGCTCTTGGCAGGCGCAAATCTACGATCAGGAGACCCATCGAAACGGCGGCCTGTTCTCCTTCTCCGGCCAGCAATGCGTTTAAACAGGCATCGGCAGTAGGATAAATGACGACGCTATATTTTGCATCCTCCAGTATGAGACGCAACATCTCCTGGATCGCTACATCGTCTTCCAGCAGGCCAATTTGCATACTTCTTCCCTTTTTACGATTCATGGGACGACTCTGCTTACATAGACACTATATCAGAACCGGCCACGTTTAGCAAGAGTTGGAATATGTTACAAATGTGGGGCGGAATGAAGACCTCCGCTTAAGTGGAAACGACTAGACTTTTTTCATCTGCTGGGATCATAATTTCATTCGTTTGCGCCAGGAGCATAGTAGAATCGGCGAGTGGTAAGGTGAAAGTGATGCTTGTCCCTTCCGTTTCACGGCTGGTCAGCATAACTTCGCCCTGCATAGCCTCGACAAACTTACTAGTGATATAGAGCCCGAGTCCAATACCAGGAATATAGGCTGTAGCCGGGCGCGCGAGCCGGCTATA
Organism: Ktedonobacteraceae bacterium; assembly: GCA_035653615.1. Taxonomy (NCBI): domain Bacteria; kingdom Bacillati; phylum Chloroflexota; class Ktedonobacteria; order Ktedonobacterales; family Ktedonobacteraceae; species Ktedonobacteraceae bacterium. The sequence goes on from DASRBN010000012.1 coordinate 79,711, forward strand.
CGGCTTGAAGAGCTGCGAGCGCAGCTCATCAGGAATACCGATACCATAATCGCGTACAGTAATATGCATCACGCGAGATTCTTGTTTATCTTCACCGGCGATGAACTTTTGTAGCTCCTTTTCCCACGAGAAGCGGTTTTGCTGTTGCTGCGGCCTTTGCTTTACGCATGCCAGCACCTCGATCAATCCCCCATCCGGGGAATATTTCAGCGCGTTATCCAGGAGATTCTGAAGCACTTGCTCCACCCGGTCTGCATCGGCCCATACTAAAGGAAGATCAGGATCGAGATCACAACGAATATGATATTTTCCCGGTTGTTGCTGATCGACGCGATCCTGGATAAGCTGTGCCACACGCCGGCACAATTGCGCTATATCGACTTTAGAGAAGTAGAGAGCCAATCGCCCCGACTCTATGCGCGAGATATCGAGAAGATCAGCTATGATGACTTCCAGGTGATCGACCTGCTCCATAATCACGTGCAGGTAGTGTTGCCGGCGTTCCAGGGTCATCTCTGCCTGACCACTCGTATCAAGATGATCCGGCACGCTATACGCCTGTAAAAGCCCTGCGTAGCCTTTGATCGCGGTCAGCGGCGCTCGCAGTTCATGGCTAACCATAGAAACAAACTCGCTTTTCACCACGCCATCATTCGCCATCCCTGCCTGAGGCGATTCATATCTATCCGGGCTGGAAGTCAATATCTCCTTCATGCGATGAAGATATAGATCACGTAGCGCGCGTTCGAGGTCAGGAGCAATTGCCTGTCGATACTCATCCAGCAGCCGGTACTCACCTTGAGAGAAATTGCCTGGAAACGGATTGGCTATAAGAAACAGGCCAGGTAGCCCGGCAGGTTGCTCAACCGGCACCACAACAAGGCTGCGCACCTCAAGATTGGAAATTGCCACCCGGTAGTTATTGCTGTATTGTATGTAACCGGACTGTACAGCGAGATCGAACAATGCCCGCACCTGCTCTTGCTCGAGTAATGGCTTAAGTTCTGGCGAGCCATAATAGCTCAGGGGAAAGCATGAAGTGGAAGGAAACAGGTCAAGCAAGGGATGCCGTAACTCCATAACAGGGCAGCCTATCATAAGACAGGCTGCCTCACCATCTACAAGCTGCCTCGCCTGTTCTACCAATCCAAGAACACGTGCTTCCCGTCTCACAGGCATCTCTCCCTCGCCGTTTAAAGTACGCGCCAGAAGAATCTCATTTCCAGTATATGCGGCACTCCAACAAGCGGGCGAAGAATCCAGAAACGCGGGTTATGGCCGGGTGTTCAAGTGTATGTCACCGCTGTTCGTCTTGAACGTCAACTGGCTAGATGAGCCTGGCGAGCCAATATAGCCGCTGGCTGTCGCACCAGAGTCGTTATTCTGTACATCTATCGTGGGCACATTTCTGTCGATCGAACCTGAATCTGTAGAGGCATTTACAGAGGCATTACCATTCAAATTGGCAGTGATATCACCGCTGTTGGTCGTAAACTGGTAGTTTCCAGAGCCGGTAATGCTTCCATCGAAATTAATATCACCAGAATTATCATTGAGAGTAGTTGTGCCTGCCAGCTGATCCTGCCTGCCATTAATATCACCGGAATTATCCGTCAACAGGGAAGAGGTACTCAATATATCGTTTGTGGTCGTGATATCGCCGCTATCGGTGGAGAGAATCATCTGCCCACTGATACCGTCAACACTGATATCATCTGAATTTGTATGAATTTGCAGGTTGCTATTATCAGGAACCGTTAGATTAAAATCAACGGAGCCACCCTGGCCATCAAAACTGATCGTAATAGTATTCCCATCCTGGTTGTAGGCTACTTTTTCATTGTTGGGATTGCTAAAAATATCTGCTTGCTTGATAGCTTGAACATTTACGCTTTTCGAACTACCGCTGCTCTGCACGTGAACCGAGCCGCCCAAATCGTTGATGATAATCGTCGGCTGATTGGTCACAGTGAACGTTTGCGGTACAGTAACGCTATTCTGGAAGCCAAAACCTCGAAAGGCCGAGCCGAATCCGCCGCTCATAAACCCAAGAATGATAATTGCGATGATGATCCATAACCAGGGGCTGCGACCACGCCTTCTCGCCTGTTGCCTGTAAGGTGTTCTGGTAACGTTGTTTGGCGGAGCATAGCTATAAGAGTCTGGGCTGGGATAATCCAATTTCTGATCTGGTGGAATCTGCTGCCCGGCGCCGGCATACCCATCTTGATAGTCGCGTAGTGGAGGCGGCGCCTGCCATTGCTGCTCTTGCGGTCTAGCATTGACCGGTTGTGTCGCGTCTATTTCCTGCTCCTGCGGAACATTATTCTTGTTCAGTGGCCGCGTAGGTTTCCAGTCCGGGTCGGCAAACTGCATCTCCTGATCGTTCATAGTATCCTCTTCTCCATGTGGAATTACACTCAGCACCCTTATTATCCTGTAATCATTTACGCAAAGTGAGAGGTAGAGTTGCACTTGACCATCGCGGAAGAGGACGTTACAATAACCCCGTATCGCTCAGCGTATTGTTTTGAGAGGACTATGTAAAATAGTTCTGAGCAAATATGATTACTATAAAAGGATAGAAATTGCATGTCCGAAACGAGATTGGAACAAACTGAGAATCCCATTCCTCCTGATAGCGGCTCATCCGAACCCGGTGAGGTGCTGATCGACGAAAGTACAACGGGAACGACTATAGTAGCGCTTGCCCCCCCTGCCAATGTCTCTCCTGTACCGGCGGCAACACAACGACCATCAAACCGCTCCGCCACAGTAGAACACCTCGCTGCCCGGCGCACTGTAACGCCGCTCAATGCTGATGATCGTGAAGTGAAACAAAAGATCAGCGAACTGCGCGCGGAAATGACGACTCTGGTGACTGGCCTGCGCTGGGGAGGAGTGCCTGTCAGCGAGACTGCTGAGCGTATGATCCCGCTTCTGAATATGGGTTCGTTGCAGCAATGGATACCAATTCTGGTGCCCAACCTGCTGGAAATTGATCGTGCCGGAAACCTGGTCCCGGCCTGGTTCAACATCATCGAACGAGAAGACCCTATCGATATAGCTCCAGATGCCAACCCTGCTGAAACGATGATCGGACGCGCCCGCCGCATCGGTATCCTGATGCTGGGGTATTATAAAACCCCGGAGATTGCCGAATTCCTGGGCAAGCTGGCAACCGATCCCCACTCTTCACTCTACGCCACGCGCTCGCTGGTAAAGCAGAACACAATCGCTTCAATGCAGGCCATGGCCAATGCGCTCAAGTCTGCTGAAGGCTGGGCGAAGGTCGATATCATCGATGCTTATGCCACGCTGAACCAGTCCCGTTTCTATGAACTTATGCTGGCAAGTGGGCTGGATCGTGCCAACGGGCTGGAAAGCTATATTGCCATTCCACTTTACCGCACTATTCCACTCGCGAAGTACTTGCGGGGTGGAAAAGACATCCCGGCACGCCTCACACAGCAAGCCGCCCTGGTTGTCGGCCAGGTGCTTCAGGATAGTTCGAATACAGCTCCGGCAAGCCCTGATGCGCTTCCCATTATCTTCGAGCGCGATTTGCGTGAGATTGCCACGGCCCTTTTTGAGGGAACCCGCAATACTCCTTTCTGGCAGAACGTGACCGCGTTGCATCGCCTGGGCCTCTTCCTTGGCCGGTATTGGGCGAACATCTCGCGCGGCGCTGTGCAGGATCAGCGTATTGTACAGCCCGTCTATGCCTGCCTATCGCTGATGCCGGATATCGAACGCTGGATGAATAGCACGGGCCGCGATGTGCTGCTGAACGCACTCGCCAATTCAGAAGAGGCTTTCCTACCCGCGATGAAGGTATTGAATGAATTGCGCGATCCACGCGCGGCTTCTGTACTCCTGTCACGCCTCGACAGCGTAACACAGATTACTGACCGGACGCAAGCCATCCAGGTGGGTCATATCTGCGATACCCTGGCGCAACTTGGAGATCCCCGCGCGACCAGCTCCATGCTTTCGCTCATCAAACGGGTCGCGAACATTGACCTGCGGGCCAGTCGTGGCAGGCGTCGCGATAACCTGGCCGTAGGTGATCCCGACCTGCCTACAAGTATTGTATACGCTGCTGTTATTCGCGCTTTTGCCCAATCCGGTGATCGCGGCGCTATTGATATTGTTGCTCGCGCAGCCGGCGACTTCGATCCATATGTGCGAACACAGGCGCTTGAAGCATTGAAAAAAATCGACCCGAATGGAGAAGATATGCGCAGCCGCCGGGCAGCACGCGAAGCGCTGAACGATCCGCGTGATACAGTAGTCCGACTTGCCTGCCAGCTACTCACACAGTATCACGACACCGAATCGATACTCCTGCTACGCAACCTGGCCGAGACCCGTCCTGAATTCGCCCCATCAGCTCAGGATGCCTTGAGAAAGCTAGAAATGTGAAAACGAGGCCGGATACCCGAAAACTTTCCGGGCATCCGGCCCCATTTTTGTCTGTCTATCCCCTATTTCTTTTCCTTCCATGATAGTTCTATTGGGTGATACTCAATAAGAGAACTTCAGACGCCTCTGTATACTGTTAGTAGGAAATATAATTATCCGAGATGCGAGGCAAAGGTTGTCCTCAAGCTAACGGTACATGAAAGACTTTTCTGAACTACATCTTTTATCTTATTTCTTACTAGAGGCGGCAAATGAATATGCTGGTGGGGAAAACTCTTGGTGGGTATCGTCTTTTGCGGCTCATCGAAAGCGGTGGAATGGGTGATATTTACCTGGCCCAACATGCTCGCATTGGGCGTAAAGTTGCGATTAAAGTTGTGTGCGGAGATTTGCGCGACCATCCCGATACGCCTGAAAGCAGGCAGGCGGCGGCGCGTTTTGAACGCGAGGCCCGCGCTGTGGCCGCACTGGAGCATGAACATATTTTACCGCTCTATCATTTTGGAGAAGAGGTCATCGATGGCGATGCAGCGCCCATTACATACCTCGTCATGCCCTATTTACCGGAGGGTTCGCTGTGGAACTGGCTGCAGAGGCGCACGCAGCACTTTGGCTTCTCCTGGCCAATTGGCGCACAGGAAGCCGGTTATTATCTCTTACAATGCGCGGCGGCATTACAATGTGCCCACGATCATGGCATCATCCATCGCGATATCAAGCCGACGAATTTCTTAATTCGCGTTGAGCGGGGCACCGGCAAAATGGGAGCAGATGGAAACCTCAAAAAAATCTTTCCCCATGGCAGGCCGCACCTGCTACTGGCGGATTTTGGCTTAGCCGCATTCTACCGCAATGGCCGTTCACTGCACCGCTCTGTCGGCACTCCTTTGTATATGGCCCCCGAACAGTTCGACGACCCGGCGCTAGAAACTTCTGTACATGTAGGGCCGGCAGCAGATCAGTACGCGCTGGCCGTCATGATCTACCAGCTTGTGACGGGTCGCGCGGTCTTCGAGGGAACGGCCAGCCAGTTGCTTCACCACCATCATCATACACCGCCAACTCCACCGAGTGTTTACAATACTTCTCTTCCTGCTGAGTTGGACGAAGTATTTCTCAAAGCATTGGCGAAGAAACCAGAACAGCGCTACGCCAATATCCTCGCGTTTGCTCAGGCCTTTGACGCAGCGCTGCAACACCTGAGACGTTCATACCAAACCGGTCCCCTTGAGCCAGGAAGGCGCGTGGAACAGGCTGAAATTGAGAAGCCGAAAGCGGCCCCTGTACTCCCCGCCGCCCAGCAGCGAGATCGCGGCACTATGCCTTTGCCAACCATCAGAATAGCCGCGTCTCCCCCGCGTGGCACTCCCCAACCCGCCCTTATCCTGCCAGGCAGGCCTCATATTGCTACATTGGAGAAGAGCAGGTCGCGCGGACAGACGCCACTTCCGCAGGTGGAAGCGGCCTACAGCGATGAACCAACAGCGCCCACAATAGAGATACCGCAGGTACCGCGTAGGACGAGAGCAGTTCACCTCTCATCCTCAACTATAGTAGCGTTGACGGGATCGATTGTGCTTTTGCTGCTGGTAACGGGCCTGCTGTTGGCGATGTTGAGCCTGGGGCATGGACACTGATAGCGATGCCTTCCGGCGGCAACTTACACCTGGCTCATAGAGGCCAGGGGGAGAATAAACCAAAAAGTAGAACCCTGCCCGGGGATGCTCTCGACGCCAACCTGCCCTTGATGGCGTTCAATAATGATGCGGCAAATGTACAACCCTAATCCCAGTCCAACGCTGTTGCCGCTCTGGACCTCAATCCCCGGGACCCGGTGGAAGCATTCCCAGACTCGTGCCTGTTCTTCTGCTGCAAGCCCTGGCCCCTGATCGCGCACCCAGACTCGTGCCTGCTGTTCCATAACATCAAGCCCCGCAAAAACAGGGCGATCTTCGGGCGAGTACTTGAGCGCGTTGGTCAGGTAGTTAGTCACAACCTGGGCAAGGCGATCGGCATCAGCGTAGACCAGCACCGGCTGTGCCTGCGGAATTTGGAGCAAAAGTGTACGTGTTGGCGCAGCCTGACGTTGCTCGTTGAAGGCCCGGCGGACAATCATCCTCAGATCAGTGGCCTCACAGTGCAGTTCCAATCTACCTGCCCGGATACGCGACACATCCAGCATATCGTTCACCAGCCGTTCTACCAGGCATACCTGTTGATCGATGTGCGCAAATTCCTGGGGCATGAGCATTACCTTCTGGTTGAATTCCTCAGGCACCCCGGAACTCGTGCGTACCAATTTCTCCAGACGCCGCTGCATCGATTGAAGACTAAGCTTGATGTAGGTCAGCGGAGATTTCAGTTCATGGCCGGCTATAGCCAGAAAGGTATCCATCTGGGTCTGGGTCTCACGCAGGACCTGCGCCTGCGTTTCGACTTCCTGGCGGGCCTGGCTCCGTCGCGCCACGTTCCCGGCGATCAGGCTGATCAGCAGGCCCACCAGCAGCATCAACCCCACGCCAACTACCTTTTCCATCCTTACGATGGACCAGGAGAACTGAGGTGGGAAGATAGCATAATACTCCATTGCTGAGCCAACTAGCGCCGCCAACAGGCTCGGGCCACCACCCCAATTCAGCGCCACCAATGCCACTCCCAGGGTCACCAACACCCCTGACATGCTGAGTGCAGGCATGACCATCCTCAAGAGCAGTGTCAATGCGACGGCAATCACTTCCACTATTACTGCTGCCAGGTAGCCAAGAGCCGGATGGCGGAGACGAGCGGGCAACCAGGAAGGCGCAAACGTATTGATGCGTACCAACTGGCATAGGCGATGCCACGTGTCGCCGGTAAGCCACCACTGTGGAGCGGACGGCCTGGTTTCGTCCAGGTCATGGCCAGCGTTTGGCGTACCGGACTGAGACCGGTGCTTCACGGAAACCATCTCCATCATATTCCACCACGTTCATAGAGGAATGCTCTTCTGGCTGCGCTAGCTCATCAGACAAAAGATAATGTCCCTGTTTAGAGTATGACCGGAGAGCATTATGAAAACGTCACGCGCATCGTCATAAATGGAAACCGCCTCCACACCAGGCATCTTTCGGAGAGGTTTTTGGGTAAGGAGCGCACTTTTAACACTGTGCGCTCCTCTTTTGTTGGCTCAGTCCCCTCTACTGCCCGGGCACAACCGGCAGTACTATGTAGGATGGATGGTCACGGTCATGCAATATTGTCTGATGTGCTACTGCCAGCTCTATATCTACACCAAAATCGTGCCCTGTATTGGGATTGCGGTCCCAGCGCGGGAAACCACTGCTTGTCACATCCAGGCGAATGCGATGCCCGGCCTTGAAGACGTTACTGGTTGACCAGAGATCAATTTCATATTCATAGGCTCTGCCCGGCTCAATGAGGGAAGGAGCCTCGCCGCGAGCAAAGTTGCGGTAGCGCGCGCGAATGATGCCATCGGTCAGAATTTGCGCGAAGCCATTGGGATGCACATCCACGAGGCGCGCCACAAAATCAGTATCCGGCGCGCTGGAAACGGCCCAGAGATGCATGGTGATGGGGCCAGTGACCTCTACATCCTGCTCCAATACGGGCGTCGTATAGACCAGGACATCCGGGCGGATTTCAATGGGAGTTTGATCAAGCGGACCAGCACGAAATTCCGGCGACATCAGTAGCGCGCCGCCACGCGTCATCACCGGATTGGCCGGATCGTAGACAAATTGATCGAACGGCTCATTATCGGGACTTTCAGTACTCAAAGTACCATCTCCGTTCAGTGTATTGGCCTGGCCATTGCTGCGCAGGTAGAAGCGTGTCTCGACTGCTCGCGCCAGCGGCCATTCCTGCTCGTCGCGCCAGATATTCGCGCCCATCACGAACAGGCGAATCGGTGCCTCACGCATCATGCCCGTGTCGATCCCCTTAAGCCAGTGGTCGAACCAGCGTACTTGCAGGCTTGTCAGGTCGATCTGCAGGTTGATGTAGGCGGCGGAAGCGCCAAAGCCAAAATTCATATCGCCAATGGGATTGTTCATTCCACCATGCGACCAGGGGCCGATCAGCAACTTGCTCTGCCGCGCCTCTGACGTGCTGCCAGAATGGCGCATGAAGGTGAAATTGTCGATGGTATCCTGCAGGAAGATATCGTACCAGCCGGCGACGTTAAACGTAGGAACCGTGACACGCTCGCGTTTCTCCAGCAACGTCATGTAATCGAGCGAAGAACGATCCATCGGCTTTTCGACGAGCGAGAAGAAGGTGGAATCGATGCCTTGCCGTTTGAAAGGCGCGAAATCCCGCAGTGGCAATTCCCAGTAACCCCGGCTCGCCAGGTTATCCATTTCGGCGGCAAGCATATAGATTGCGCGCCCTAGAGCCTCTGGATTCCCACGATGACGGCGCATCAGCACATCGAGATTCATTTGCAAATCCCAGTTCGCCAGCCCAAGCTGCAATGCTCCACCGCGGAAGAGGACGCCGTTCAATGGGTCATTCCAGGTTTGAACGGGTACCATTGCCTTCAGTGCGGGCGGCTGGAGTACGGCGGCGGACCATTGCGTGAAGCCGAAATAAGAGATGCCGTACATACCGACGCTGCCGTTACTGTAGGGCAACCTGGCGGCCCATTCAACGGTATCGAACCCATCCTGATCTTCATTGTGAAAGGGATTCCATTCGCCCTCCGAAGTCAGGCGCCCGCGCGTATCCTGTACAATCACGACATAGCCCCGTCGCGCCACCTGCGCAGGGTCCATGACGGCAGTCCCAATGGGGAAATCCTTGCCATAAGGTAGACGTGTGAGCAGAACCGGCCATTGACCATCGCCCGCGGGCCTGTACACATTGGAACGTAATACGGTGCCATCTCTCATGCTGGCCGGTACATCAAAATCGACGGTGATTTCCTGACCCAGTTGCATTGCCATAAACGGAACATCCTCCTGAGGTTATGATTCTTTTCGTGTAGAAAGGTTGATAGGTTTTTCATCATACAACTTTAAAGGAGGGAATGCCAGTTCTGGTAACTGGCGCTTCCCATAAGTTGGGGGGAGATTCTTCGCTGCGCTCAGAATGACAGGCCCCAAGATCAGAATGACACGGGGACCCGTCATTCTGAGCGCAGCGAAGAATCTCTGTCTACCCTCTAGAGAATCACCGGCTAATATCCTCTCGCACATTAGGAGGCCGGGGGAATGCTCTGGGCGAAGTGGAAGAGATTATTGGGATCGTAGGCAGCTTTGATTTGTTGCAATCGCGGCAGGTTGGAACCGTAGTAGGCCTGTTGCCAGTTGGCAAGGTTGGGATCAATGTAGTTCTGGTATGCGTATCCGCTGGCATAGGGGCGCATGCTCTGCCAGATGCTGGATAACCAGGAAGTGTTGGCATTGACAATGGAGTCAGGATCACCAGCATTCCAGTTGGCGGTATACTGGGCACTGAAAAGGGCATTGCGATGCACAAAAGCAGTTGCATCCGCGGCAACGCGATTAATAGCCCCGCCAAACGCATCCAGCCCGATACCGCCATTACCAAATGTGGAAGCCTGGCGTTGTGCAATCGCGTTTACCAGGCTATTGATGCCCTGACGCGGCAACAGACTATTGAAGTAGTCCGATTTAGCGCCATAGGCGGTGCGCTGCAACTGGCCCTGTGGATTCTGGCTCGGCAGGTGACACTCACTCACCGTCTTACCATAACAGCCGGCCTCGACCATCATTGTATCGAGCAGGCCTGAATTCGAGGCGTAACGACTCGATGGCGCGGAACCAACGCGATTGATCAGTTGCTGGAGCAGCGTATTCAGTGCGGAGACATCTCCAACATAGACACCATTCGCAAGCACAACCGGGCCAGCACTCTTATCAGCAGTGGCTTCGAGTACGCAATTCGACCAGAGCGCGTCCGGGGCCTGGGGCGCCCAGTTTTGCCAGGCGTCGACAACATTGGCCGCCTGGCTCCAGGGCCAGTACAGCGTGAAAAGCGAGAGTGCAGAGACGGGCTGCGCCTGGAACGTAAAGGATGTGACGACGCCAAAATTGCCGCCACCACCGCCGCGCAGCGCCCAGAAGAGGTCAGCGTTGGTATTCGCATCGCAGGTGAGTACGCGTCCATCGGCAACGACAATCTGCGCCGATTGCAGCGTATCGCAGGTGAGGCCGAACTTGCGTCCCAGCACACCAACGCCACCTCCCAGCGTTAGCCCGGCAATACCTACAGTTGGGCAGGAACCGCCGGGGAGCGCCAGGTTATACTGCGACAGGGCCGCGTAAATATCGATGAGTCGCGCGCCTGCGCCGATGGTAGCCAGACCGCTGCTGCTATCCACTTTGATGGTATTCATGCGGGTGACATCAATTACCAGGCCGGTACTGGTTGAATAGCCTGCATAGGAATGGCCACCGCTGCGGGGCGCGAACGACACTGCGAACGAGCGCACGAAACTGAGGCACTGCTGCACGTCGGCAGGCGAGACGCAGTAGGCAATGGCCGCTGGTTGAATGCTGTCGAAGCGTGGATCGAAAAGCTGCAATGCAGTCGCATAACCAGGGCTGCTCGGTCGAACCAGGGTTCCTTGCAGGCTGGAAGCCAGGGTTTTCCAATCGGCATCCGCAGGTGAAGGACGCGGTGTGGGTGACGGCTGCGGTGTGGGTGACGGCTGCTGAGTAGGTGACGGGCGAGGCGTGGGTGTAATGGTAGCCGTACCGGATGGGCCATTCTGACAGGCGCTCAAGATGCAGGGAACTGCTCCCAGGACGCTCAAAGCGAGGAATTTACGCCGGTTCATTTCAATCCCAAATGGGTTCGGGAATGGATGCAGTTCCTGTTGCCTGGTCATGGAGAAAAGTATACCACGAAACCCGAAAAGGTCAAGTGGAAATGCCCTCATTTTTTGCTCGTTAAATCATGACCACAACAAAAAATCAGCTTTGATAGCGAAATCACCCCAATTTTCGACTCTCATGAAATGTGCGGAAACAGGTCAGTAAGCCTTCTCGACAAAGAAATATGGTATATTTTTGTATACCTGAGAAACAAGACGATAGGCCTTGTGATTTTGTACCTATTCATACATCAACACATTACCAGAAAGGTTTGAGCTATGAGTGATGCCATCGTGGAGACGCGCTACGGCAAAGTGCGTGGGACGAATCATGGCACGGTCAGTGTGTGGAAAGCTATTCCATTCGCGCAACCACCCGTGGGAGCATTGCGTTTTCGCGCGCCACAACCACCGGCGCCCTGGTCGCATGTACGTGACGCGACAGCATTTGGCCCCATTGCGCCTCAAGCCACTTTACAAGGCAACGGCTTCTTCGGTGCGCGGCGGTTGACGCAGGAACCCGAAAGCGAAGATTGCCTGTACCTGAATATCTGGTCGCCGGTGCCACAGGCTGATGGCAAGAAGCGACCCGTGATGGTCTGGATACATGGGGGAGCGTTTACGATGGGGTCAGGCTCGACCGCTACCTATGATGGCACGAACTTTGCCATGCATGGCGATGTTGTCGTGGTAACACTCAACTACCGGCTGGGCGCGCTCGGATTCCTTTACCTGGAAGAGCTGGCCGGAGAACAATATGCCACATCGGGCAACAATGGTTTACTCGACCAGATAGCGGCGCTGCAATGGGTGCGCGACAATATCGAGGCCTTCGGCGGCGATCCCAACGCGGTCACGATCTTCGGCGAATCGGCCGGGGCGATGAGTATCGGAGCCTTGCTCGCTATGCCCGCGGCAAAGGGCCTTTTCCGTCATGCCATTCTTCAAAGCGGCGCCGCTCATAATGTGCGCAGCAAAGAGGCGGCCAGCCAGATCGCTTACCAGTTCCTGCAGGCGCTCAATCTGAAAGAGGACGAGTTGGCATCGCTGCTCCAGGAGCCGACTGATGCTTTGCTGGCAGCGCAGGCCGTTGTATTACGCAAGCATGTCAGCCTCGCATTCGGGCCTGTTGTTGATGGTATTTCCCTCCCCCTTGCTCCCAGCGCCGCGATTGCAAGCGGCATGGCAAAAGATGTGACCGTGCTGATTGGCACCAACCACGACGAGATGAAGCTCTTCCGCGTGGGCCCTGCCGCGACAGAACCTGACGCAAGAGTACTGCAACGCACATTCGGAGCGGCCGCTGATACAGCCATTGCCACCTACACCTCTGCCCGCCCGGAGTTGCCGCTTTCCGACGTCTGGACGGCTGTGCTGACCGACCAGGTATTTCGCATTCCGGCCATTCGGCTGGCCGAAAAGCAGGCACAACAAGGAGCGCCTGTGTGGATGTATCGTTTCGACTGGGCTACCCCTGCCTTTGGCGGCATTTTCGGTGCCAGCCACGCGCTAGAAATCCCTTTCGTCTGGGATAATCTCGACACGCCGGGGTTAGGCATGCTGCTCCAGGATTTCCCGGGACGCCAGCAGCTTGCTAATCGCATGCATCATGCCTGGATCGCCTTCGCGCGTACCGGTAACCCCAACGCACCCGATCTGCCGCCATGGCCCCGTTACGATACCCTTCGCCGCGCCACAATGCTGTTTGATGAAGTATGCCGTGTGGTCGATGATCCGCAGAGTGAAGAACGCCTGGTTTGGGACGGGCTGATGTGAATAGCAATGATATGTTACACTTTAAACATCAGAGCTTGTACTCCCAGGAAAGGAATCAACGACGATGAGCGGAGCCACAGGTGACACAAGAAATACTCTTCCCATTGACTTAGTGGAAATGCAGCAGGCAGAAGAGGCATTCCGGCAGGCATATCCATCCTTTGAAAGCACGTCCTTGCTGGATGATCTGCGGGAAACCGAGTATGTACGCCTGGACGAGCTGGATCATATCTACCTCGATTATACCGGCGGCGGACTCTATGCCGATAGCCAGCTGCGCGAACACTTTGAACTGCTGCGCCAGAACGTCTTCGGCAATCCACACTCGCTCAATCCCACCTCGCGCGCGATGACCGAACTGGTCGAACGAGCACGTGCCAGCGTGCTGGACTTTTTCCATGCCTCACCCGACGAATACGCGGTCATTTTCACATCCAATGCCAGCAATGCATTGAAGCTGGTTGGTGAGGCCTATCCTTTTCAGGATGGCGGCCAGTTCCTGTTGCTCTTCGATAACCACAACTCGGTCAATGGCATCCGCGAGTTTGCGCGTACCAAGGGCGCCTCTTTTACCTACCTGCCCGTTATGGCTCCCGAACTACGGGCCGAGGAAGATCTACTCTTCTCGTTCTTAGATCTGGGCAGGCGTTATACGCATCCCTTATTTGCCTATCCCGCGCAATCCAATTTTACCGGCGTGCAGCATCCGCTAGAATGGATCGAAGAAGCTCAGAAGAGAGGATGGGATGTGCTGCTGGACGCGGCAGCGTTTGTGCCCACCAATCGCCTGGACCTCTCCCGCTGGCACCCCGATTTTGTGCCGCTCTCGTTCTACAAGATGTTCGGCTATCCGACGGGCGTGGGCTGTTTGCTGGCGCGCAAGGCTTCGCTGGCTAAATTGCAGCGGCCCTGGTTCGCGGGCGGAACGGTGTGGGGCATTTCGGTACAGGGCGATGGCTATGTCATGCTTTCAGGTGGCGAGGGATTTGAGGATGGGACGGTCAACTACCTCAATCTGCCAGCCGTCGAAATCGGCTTGAAACACCTCGAATCTATCGGTATGGAAACCATCCACGAACGGGTTTGCTGCCTGACCGGCTGGCTACTCGACGCCCTGCTGTCCCTGCGCCACAGCAATGGGAACCCGCTTATCGAAGTTTACGGTCCGCACGATACTACTATGCGCGGAGGAACCATCGCGCTCAATTTTCTTGACCCGGATGGTACAATCATCGATGAGCGCGTGATTGACCGCAAGGCTAGCGAAATCCGTCTCTCACTGCGTACTGGCTGTTTCTGCAACCCGGGCGCAGGTGAGGCCGCTTTCAACCTGTCGAAAGAGGCGCTGCATAAAATCTTTCATGAGAAGCCACAAGAGACTCTTCCACAGCTTTTTCAGGGTGAGAAGGGTATGACCTGGGATGAATTTCTGGCCGATTTGGGCATGCAGAGCGGCGGTGCTGTGCGCGTCTCGCTGGGCCTCGCCACGAACTTCGCGGATGTGTACCAGCTGGTGCAATTTGCCAGAACTTTCGTGGATACTTTTCCGGGAGAAACCGATTTGCCGCCAAGGTTGCATTGTTAATTACTAATGAATAGATTCTTCGCTGCGCTCAGAATGACATGCCGCGGGTATGACATGCCGCGGGCATGTCAGGACAGTCTGGGGCATGACTGGACTGTGCGGGGCATGTCATTCTGAGCGCAGCGAAGAATCTACTCAACCAAAAACACTTCGCATGGAGGATAGTCGCGATGAGCGAATATCAACGTTACGAGTTTATGACCATAGATCGACCGCTGACACGGGAGCAGCTCGATGCCATCAATGGTCTTTCCAGCCACATCAAGGCATCACCAACCCACGCTTTCATAGAATATCATTGGGGCGATTTCAAGCACGACCCTATCCAGGTACTTTACGAGTTCTTCGATGCCTTCCTCTACTGGGCCAACTGGGGCTCGCCGCAACTCGCATTCCGTTTTCCCCATGGCGTCCTGCCCGCCAATCTCCTCGAGGGCTATAATCTCGAAGACTTTGTCACGTTCACACGCCATGCTGACTATGATATCCTCGATATCGAGTTTGGCGAGTTGGAAGCGCCTGATGTTTGGGCTGAGTATGAACTTGGCTCGCTCATCCCTATCCGCGATGAACTGATGGAAGGCGACCTGCGTCCGCTCTATATCATCTGGCTGGCTGCTCAGAATATGATGAAGGGCTATGCTCGGAACAGGTATAGCTATTCTCGTAACAATGATAATGATGGATATGAAGAGGACGAAGACGAGGAATGGGATGAGGATCAGGAGGACGAAGACGACGAGAGTGAAGATGAGGATCAGGAGGAAGACGAAGACCATGAAATCAGCATACCGGCGGTTCCACCTGCATTCGATAAACTGACTGCCGCTCAGCAGGCGTTGGCCGAGTTGTTTCGGGTACCTGAAGAACTACTTACGGCTGTAGCAGGACATAGTAAGGCAAGCATGGCTCGGGCTAAGGATGATTTTGCAGCCTGGATCAGGTTGTTGTCACCTGAGCGCCAGCACGATTACCTGGTTCGCTTAGCGCATAATGAGCCAGGATTGAGCAGGCAACTTGTGAGAGAGTTGCGCGAACTGGGTCATGACAAAACGACAGATGCAACGCCAACAGGCGAGCGCGTCCCTTTTGCCATACTGCTTGCTGAAAGCAAAGAGATTAAAGATAGGGCGGAACGCGAAAAGCGCGAACAGGAGCGCGCGGCGCGATTGCGTCACCTGCAAGATATCCACAAGTACCGCGACACCTACTGGCGTAAGGTCGATCAGGGAGCTGCAAGCAAAACGTCCGCTGGCTATGACGAAGCCACCACATTGCTGGTTGACCTGCGTGATGCTGCCGAACAATTCAATACGACCCAGGAGTTTCAAGATCGTTTCAACACCTGGATTCGAGCTTACCTGAGCCGTCCTGCCCTTATCAGGCGATTGAAGGAACGTCATTTTTCGTGGCCAGGAGGGTGAAAGATAAGTTAAACCTATCCATTGTGTGAGACCTTGTGTTCAAACCTGCTCAGATGGTGTGACAGGTCATGCACCATGAATGGCTATTTCTTTCTGACGGGCGTAATGCCAGGCTTCACGGGGATTGCTTATTCCTCTAGTGCGTGCTTCCTGGTAAAGTCTTTCTGAGTGCTTCCGTTGCCTCCTCATCAACCATATAAAGATTCGGTGGCCTTACAAGCGCCTTCTCACTCCCAAGATAGCGAATCACGACGCCATATTCGCGCTCGGCGGCTTCGAGCGAGACATAGCCGTTCACGACATCCTTCAGGACAAGCTCGATGGGACGTTTGAAAGGATCGCCATAGCCACCACCGCCGGGCAGGTTCAGTTGCACGCGGGCATCCGGTGCGAGGGGGACGAGCGCCTTGGCTTGCGGGCGAATGCTGTTGTTGACGAGAAATTCGCCGGGGGCGCCGGATTTCCCGCCTTCAAGCCCGGTAGCGGGAAATTGGGTGCGGTCGACCAGCGCGGAAACACCCCAGGGTACGCGGGCAGGATTACCAAACTCTGTCCATTGCCCCAGGCCACCACGATAAGTGCCAGGACCGCCGGAGTCGGTACGCAACTCGCGGCGATGCTGCACCAGCGGCGTCAGGCTTTCCATCACTTCGGCTGGCACGCCGGCCACCCCACTGGGAAATCCTGTGGTATTTAACCCATCCTTGATGGCTCGCGCACCCGTTCCACCACACTGGAAAAGACTGAAGGTGAAGGATTCCTGGGAAACGGGCCATTTGCCGTGCCAGACGGAGATCCAGATCGGGTCGGCGCCACAGGCCATCAATTTGCCTGGCATCGCGGGTGCCAGCGCGCCAAAGATGACTCCGGGCAGGAAATGTCCGATCACATGCCGCGAGGCAACAGGCGCAGGCTCAAGGCAGTTCAGGATAGAACCGGGCGGCGCGCTCACATGCACGGGACGAAATGCGCCCTCGTTATGCGGTACCTCCGGGCTTACGGCAGCTTTGATGGCAAACGAGGCATAGGCGTGGGTATAATTCAGCACCACGTTGATGCCACGCGAACTTTGCGGCGATGAACCCGTGAAGTCGATAAACATATCTTCGTCCTCGATAGTGACCGTGACGTTGATACGGATGGGTTCGTCATAGCCATCGCTCCACGACTCGTTCTCGTAGCGTCCGTTGGGAAGAGCGCGAATAGCATTGCGCATCGCCTGTTCGGAACGAGTAATGATCTCGTCTGCAAGCGGATCGATGGAGTCTAGCCCGAACTCCTTCATAAAGTGCAGCAGTTCGCGAGCGCCGACCGCGTTCGAGGCCGTCTGCGCGTACAGGTCGCCAACTGTTTCATCAGGGGTGCGCACGTTGGCGCGGATAATCTTGAAAAGCTCGGCATTCGGTTCATTGCGCATGAATAATTTGGTGATGGGGATGCGCAGGCCCTCCTCGAAAACTTCGCGCGCCTCACCTGAGAAGATGCGGCCGCCGATATCGGGTGAATGGCAGGTGCTGGCAAAATAAGCCACGACGCGCTCACCTATGAAGACGGGAGTCAGGATCGTCATATCGTTGATCTGCCCGGCCGTCTGCCAGGGATCGTTGGTAATCAGCACATCGCCCGGCTGCAGCGTTTCCGGTGGATACGCTTGCAAGAAATGGCGCACTCCGGTTGCCATGGCGTTGATATGGCCGGGCGTGCCGGTCAACGATTGCGCAATCATCCACCCGTGTGTATCAAATACGCCGCATGCCAGGTCCTGCGATTCGCGCACAATGGTACTGAAAGCGGTGCGCATCAGTGTGACCTGCTGCTCGTTCACCACCGCAAGCAGCCGATTCCACAACACTTCTAACGTTATTGGATCAAGTGTATTCCTCATCAGAAAGAAAAACCTCGCTGCTTGCGTTACAATTCAACAATCAGATTGCGCTGCTCATCGATGCGAAAACGGCTGTCTGGCCCTATGATCACCGTCGACTCACGCTCTTCAACGATGGCAGGCCCGCTGAAGCTCATGCCGGACACCAGGCCATAACGGTTATACACAGGCGTATCGACATAACCGCCCGGCTCAGGGAAATAGGCCTTGCGATATCCCTTGTGAACAGCTTGACCCGCTTCCTGCTGTTCTCCAGACGCTTGCAAGCGTATCTTTGGCGCGGGACTGGACGAAACGATACGCCAGTTGATAATCTCAACCGGCACGGACGGGCTGAGCCGTTCATAGAGGTTGCGATAGACCTCTTCGAAGGATTTGAGAATCGTGGGGACGCTTTCACTACTCAGGTGACCGGGCGGTAGAGGCACCGCTATCTCATGACCCTGACCAACATAGCGCATATCCGCCTGGCGACGATGGTTTATCTGCTCTGAGGAAACGCCGGACTGCTCTAACAGCGCCTGGCCCTCTGCCTCCATTTCAGCGAGCAGCGCGTTGGCCCTGTCCCAATCCAGGGTATCGAGGCGGCCGCGCCAGGAGCGCACGAAGTCAAAGGCGAGCGGGGCCGTTAAAAAGCCAAACGCGCTCATTACTCCCGCCCCAAAAGGCGCGATCAACGCCGGAGATCCCAAAGCTCTAGCGATACGAAAACCATGTACGGGTCCTGCTCCCCCAAAGGCGAAGACCGGAAAGCGATGCGGGTCTTTGCCGCGTTCAAGTGTATGGATACGGGCAGCATTCGCCATGTTTTCGTTTACTACCTGGTGGATGCCCCAGGCCGCTTCCTCAATCGAGAGTCCTAATGGCCGGGCAATTTGTTCTTCAATGGCCTGTCGAGCCGCCGCGAGGTCTATTTTGAACTGGCCGCCGAGGAAGTAGTCGGGGTCAAGATAGCCAAGCACAAGGTCGGCATCGGTTACAGTAGGCTCGGTTCCACCCAGGCCGTAGCAGGCGGGGCCTGGATCAGCGCCTGCCGATTCTGGCCCTACTTTCAATAATCCCAGCGGGTCTATACGGGCTATAGAGCCGCCACCGGCGCCGATCTCGATCATCTCGATCACCGGCAGCTTGATCGGCAGCCCTGATCCCTTTTTCAAGCGGTAGCGCCGGTCAACCTCGAAATTGCTGGTAGTGAGCGGCTGGCCCTGGTCGATGACGCAGAACTTGGCGGTGGTTCCACCCATATCGAACGAGAGCAGGTCATCGTAACCGCAGGCGGTTCCGTAGCTGGCTGCCGCCAGTGCCCCCGCCGCCGGACCCGATTCGAGCAGCCGCACCGGAAAGCGAATGGCCGTGTCTATTGTAACGATGCCACCGCTGGAAGTCATCAAGAAGATACTACCGTGAAATCCGATGCGCTCCAGGCGTGCCTGCAACTCGCGTAAATACCTTTCAACGCGATCCTGCACATAGACATTCGCAAGCGTCGTCGAGGTTCGTTCAAACTCGCGGATTTCAGGCACCACCTCTGATGAGATGGAGACGCGCATATTGGGAGCGATGCGTTGTATGACGGCTCGCGCTTCCCGTTCGGCGGCAGGATTGGTGAAGCTATGTAGAAAGGTTATGGCGATGGCCTCTATGCCATTGGCAACCAGTTCGCGGGTCAGTCGCTCGACAAAGGTGATATCTAGCTCCTGGAGTGTCTCACCGCCTGCAAGCGTCCTTTGAGGCACGTCAAACCGCAGGTAGCGAGATACCAGTGGCTGCGGCATTTCCAGCATCAGATCGTAGAGTTCGTAGCGATGTTCGCGCCCGATTTCTGTAGAGTCGCGGAATCCCTGCGTGGCGAGCAGCGCGGTTGGCGAACCGGTGCGCTCGATAATGGCATTGGTGACTAACGTCGTGCCATGGATAATCTGCTGAACCAGCCCCGTGTCGAGCTGCACGCGCTCAAGGGTATCGAGGATGAGCATTTCGACGGCCTGAGAAGGATCGCGCGGCGTGGTGAGCGTTTTGCCAACAGCGAAATTGCCACCGGCATCGTCAAATAGGACGAGGTCGGTGAAGGTTCCGCCAATATCTACCCCTATCCTGTGATGGGCGGCAATACCCTCCATCACTCGACCTCCAGCTTGGGAAAACGGCTCAGCGGGAAAATATCGACCTGCGGCGAGCGCTGCTGGGCAAGGAGTCCACCGTCAACTACGAGAATATGCCCGGTGATATAGCTGGCATCATCTGAGGCGAGAAAAGCGGCAGGGCCGGCCAGTTCTTCTGGTTCGCCCACGCGCCCCAGCGGTATGGTCTGGCCGCGATCATGCTTCACCTCCAGATTCATGCCCTGCGTATCAATCGAGCCGGGAACAAGCGCGTTGACGCGAATGCCATACGGGGCAAGGTCGAGCGCCATCGCCCGCGTCAGAGCTTCTATGCCGCCCTTCGAGGCATCGTAAGCCGCCATCCCTCGATGCGAGCGCGTGGCTCCTCCGCTGGACATATTGATAATTACGCCTTGACGGCGACGGGCCATCGCGTGAGCGGCGCGCAGCGAACAGAGAAATGCTCCCTTGAGATTTGTTGATAGGACGCTATCCCACCAGGCCTCGTCACCCTCGAGAAAGTGGCGTTCGACATTGATGAGACCGGCGTTGTTGACCAGCACATCCAGCTTGCCGAAACGCTCAAGTATGTTGTCGAACAGGCCATCAACCTGGCCTTTATTCGATACATCCGCGATACCGGCAATGGCCGATCCACCGGAACCGGTAATCGCCCGCACGGTGGCTTCGGCGCCCTCCCTATTTACATCATTAACGATGACCTGCGCGCCCTCGTTAGCGAAACGCAGTGCGATGGCACGGCCTATGCCATGCGCGGCTCCCGT
Source organism: Ktedonobacteraceae bacterium (assembly GCA_035653615.1). NCBI lineage: Bacteria > Bacillati > Chloroflexota > Ktedonobacteria > Ktedonobacterales > Ktedonobacteraceae > Ktedonobacteraceae bacterium. Next base: position 100,531 of record DASRBN010000012.1, read on the forward strand.
CACCAGCACCACTTTAGACGTAAAGCGTTTCTCCATGGATGCATTTTCCTTTCTGTTTTGAGGCTTCAACAACCGTCGGGACCGAGGGCCGATTCAGGAGTTCGACAAAATACTCCAGCAATGCACAGCAGGCCGATGAATCGGCGGTGGGCGCGATCAATCGGCCCCTACGGCAGAGCCGTGGGAGCCGATTCATTGTCCTCAGACTCTTGTAAAACAGCGGGGACGTTGAGTGGCAGGGTGAAGCAGAACGTTGCGCCTGCGCCCTCCTCACTTTCTACCCATAGGCGCCCCTGGTGCCGCTTAATCAGGCCTGCCGCTATCGCCAGTCCCAAACCGAGGCCTTGCTTAGAACCGTTGTCGGGCGTATCGACGCGGTAAAACGGCTCAAATATGTACTCCTGATATTCTTTAGGGATACCTGGACCGAAGTCCTGCACGCATGCCGTTACAAACTGCTCATCTCTCTTCAGTTTAACCAGAATCGTCTCGGATTCTGGAGCATATTTGATGGCATTCGCCAGCAGATTCGTCAACACCTGGCTGATGCGTTCCCGGTCTCCATAAATCGTTGCGCCGCTCCGGCCCTCGATGACGATGGTTTGCTGCTCCGTTGTCAGTTGGATATCCGCCACTACCTCTGCCACCAGTTCATCGAACGCGAACAGGCTTTCACGCAGCCGGAGCTTTCCTCCCTCCATGCGATTGATATCCTGTAAATCGTCGATCAGGCTGGTCAGGCGGTTGACCTGCTGGTCCAACCTGGCCGCCAGTTGTGCTCCCTGCGTATCCCCTGAACGTCCGCAACGCCTGCCGAGCAATTGCGAATATCCTTTGATGCTGCTGAGAGGCGTCTTGAGTTCATGCACAACCATGCTGATGAATTCATTTCTCCTCGCATCGCGCTCGTCACGAATCATTTGCTCGCGCATCAGTCGCTGGCGCTCCTGCTCAGCTTTGCGTCGCTCAATCGCATAGCGTATCAGGCGATCCAACAATTCTCCTTGCAGCAGGTCCTTCGTGATATAGTCATCAGCACCGGCCTGCAATGCCTGGATATCGATGCCTCCTCCCCCAACCGCGCCCGTCAGAAGAATAATGGGCAGGTCGTACCCTCGCCTGCGGGCCTCTTTCAACAGTTCGATGCCGCTGTTTGCCCCAAGCCGGTAATCGATCAGGCAGATATCGTGATCCTCTCGCAGCATGTGCGCGAGTCCTTCCCCGGCATGTTGTTCCCACTGCACCTTATAGCGAGTGGATGAAACCTTCGCGAGTACCTTTTGCAGGAGAATAAAATCTTCCTCGTCGTCCTCAATGAGCAGGATGCCAATCGATTGTGTGTCAGTAGGCACCTTTGTTCTCCTCCGGAGGTAATGTTACAATCTCGAACCAATATTTGCCGATCATCTGCATGACCTCGATGAGGCGTTCAAATGTTACCGGCTTCGTAATAAACGAGTTTACGCCCAGTTTGTAAGAGCGATAGATATCTTCCTCTGCTTTTGAGGTTGTGAACACCACGATGGGAATATCGTTGACATCTGGATGCGCTTTGATCTCTCTGAGCGCCTCGCGTCCATCCTTGCGCGGCATATTTAAATCGAGCAGGATGACGCCGGGACGGGGCGCACTCTCCTTATCTGTATAGGCCCCACGATGAAACAGGTAATCAAGTAATTCTTCGCCATCCCGCACACAATGGAGTTCATTGAGCAGTTTCCCCTGCCGCAGCGCTTTTTGCGTGAGCAGGATATCATCTTCATCATCGTCAGCCATCAAAATCACAATAGAATCTCTGCTTGCCATAGGCTCTTTCCTTACTCATTTATTAGGGGTTTCGCGGTCTGCCGGAGTGGAAGCGTTACGAGGAATGTTGAGCCTTCCCCGACAGCGCTTCTCGCGGTAATAGACCCGCCGTGCCGTTCGACAATTTTTCGTACGACTGCCAGGCCGATACCTGTTCCCTCGTATTCTCCCCGGCTATGTAGCCGCTGAAAAACGGTAAAAATACGATCAAGGTATTTCTCATCGAAGCCAATGCCATTATCGCGGACGGCAATCACACATTGTTCTTCGGATGCCTCCGGATTCACCTGCAATTCAGCAGCAACGGAAACGCACGGTGGAACGCCAGGACGATGAAATTTTAATGCATTGCCAATCAGATTTTGCAGCAACTGGCGCATCTGCAAAGGATCGGCCTCGATGATGGGTAGCGTGTCGATCTCGACTGTTCCTCTGGTTGCCTGTAGCAGGGCTTCCAGGTCGATAACCACCTCGCGTGCGATCACATTCAGATCGACCTCGCTAAACGGCAGGGCCTTTGTGGTGACGCGAGAGAATATTAAGAGATCGTTGATCAATACCTGCATACGCGATGCGGCATTACGCATGCGATCCAGGTATGTTTTACCTTCGCTCAGGACGGAACCGTATTCTTCTTCCAGCAGATTGCCGAAGGCCTGGATTTTGCGCAGTGGTTCCTGTAAATCATGCGAGGCAACATAGGCAAAATCTTGCAGTTCCTGGTTGCTGCGCTGCAATTCGGCGTTCAACTGGCGCAACGCCTCGCTCGACTCCGTCAAAGCAGCAGTTCGCTCAATCACCTTCTGCTCCAGATTGGCGTTGAACTCCTGAAGCTGGCGGTACATGCGGGCGTTTTCCATGGCCATGGAGATACGGTTGGCGAGTTCTTCTGCCATCGTCAAATCGGTAGGAGTATAGTGTCGCTTCGTTTCGGTTGTCACCAGAGTGATTGCGCCTATCCCTCGTTCCTGCAAAACGATGGGAACAGTGATCACTGAGGAGAAGCCGATGGAGCGAATCATTTCAAGCTCCTGTTCATCTTTCGCCGCGGCCACCAGCATTTCATCTGGAATAAATGGGTAAAATTCAGATGTTCGTGTGCGTATCACGGCAGGGACTCCGCCTGGGGCATCGGGATCATACGGGGTCTTTGCGCTCAATTCGTAAGCCCAGGCCACCTTCTCAGGATCGACATGCGCGATGGCCAACGGGTAAAGCGTCCCATCCTCGCGAAGCAGATCAATACGGCACCAATCCGCGACCATGGGTACGGCATGTTGAGCCACCTGTACCAGTACATCCGGGTAATCGAGCGAGGAGACTAGCAACTTACTGGCTTCTGTCAAGAATCGCAGGTGTTGGAGGGTACGCCGCAGTTCAGTGATATCCCGATTGACTTCTAAAATCGTCATCGACGTACTCTCCGGCAGCTCCAATACGATCCAGCGGCTAGCAACCACGAGAGGCTCTCCATCACTCCTACTCTGTTCAAGCTCACCTTCCCAGCTGCCTTTTTCGCGCAGGGTTTGTTCAATCTCCGCCAGTGGCACGGAGGGTTCGGTCTTCAGCACGCTATGCACATTCTTGCGCTGGATTTCCTCTTGCGACCAACCATAAAGCCGGCTGGCTCCAGAATTCCAGAACAGCACATGGCCATTCTCGTCGTGAACGATAAACGCATCGTGCGATGCCTGCAGGAGCAACGCGAGTTGCTTCTCCGTAAGCCGGCCATAAAAGGTGGGAGCCGAAGTCTCAGGCAAGCTGGTATCTGTAATATCCTGAGACGATGAACCAGCAAGCATAGAAGCAGCGGGAAGCTGATCGCTGTTTCCTTTATTCAAGGTCATATGTACTATTAACCCTTTCCAACACAAATAAAGAATATGGGTCTCTTCTCTTCAGATGTGGCACAGTAGCGAGCGAGGTAGTCTACCTCTATAAATCTTACGTGCAGTATAAAGAAAAGTTGATGTGTTGGCAAGTCCCACTATCCTTGCCTTATGTCTGCTGCGCCTTGCTATAAAGCTCGTACCAGGTATCATCGTAGTAGGGAGAGAACATATGGCCACGCTGCATACTGCTCGTGAAGTCGTTGTGGCCGTTCAGATACCAGTCGCCGTTGATTTGTATGAACCAGGGGCCGCCACTTGAGCCACCGGTCATGTTGCAGGGGATAGAGATGACGGTACCACCACCATGCTGCCAGGCGATGCCGGTGGCACCAGGGCAGGACTGGCGGGTCTCACCATCAAAAGGATAGCCGGCAGGGTAACCATAGGCGTAGAACGTGGAATTCTCCGGCTGGTTATAGGCCCAGCCCGCGCCACCGACTACGTTGGTCAGTTGGCCCTCACTATTGGGCGCAACGATGAACATGCCAAAGTCATGATGTAAGTCGTTCGGCGCGGCATCTATCCAGTCAGCAGGAACCTCCAGATCGCGAGCCGCCCAGCAGCCATAGGGTGTATTGCCATGATCATACAATGGGCAGAAAATGACATTATTCATCCAGCTTCCCTGCCAGTAGAGGCAGTGACCAGCGGTATCAACCACGCTATGATTGCTGCTCACAACAGCAGTGCCAGAACAGGACAGGTTTTGACCGGAAGCGTTGGTCAAAAAAACCCTTCCCACGGTCGAAAGCGGATAGGAAAGGTCCTTGCTGCCAGGCAGTTGCCCCCGTTGTTGGGCCGCTTTTCCCGCGCTCTGGTTACTGCTCTGCTGTGTCAACCCCGAAGTAGAGGCCATTTGCGAATCGGCAGCGGTGGCATTCTGCATATTTGTAGCTGTCCAATAGTTGATCTCGAACTGAGGATTCGTCGCTACCTGGTGTTCGACAACCGTCACGCCGGGAGCTGGCAAGGATGGAAACGCGAACAAAAAATGCGCGAACGCAACCAGGTATATCAGGTAGGCGCTGCCAAGTGTGTAAAGAAAAACCTTGCCGGTTAATGGATGTAGAATGAATCGATGCAGTTGCGGCATGATACGTCTCGCTTTCACTCAGCATCGGGAGATCGCCGTGGCTGTTCCTTTTTTGGCTCGACCTGATTGACCCGGGGCATCTCAACACCCTTAGTCTTGCGCATCTTCTCTTCAGTCCAATATTTCAACGCATCTTGAGGAGAAGTTTTCACCGTATGTTTGCGAATCCTGGACGCGGGACCCGGTTTCGAAGAACGCTTACCCGCGAACAGGTAAAGAGCAACTACTACGCCCACAATCGTCATGCCTATGAGAGGTAGGCGAATAAATTTCTTGTGCCGCAACATTCTGGCTCTCACTTTCACATAATGGACCCTCGGACAGGCACAAGGCGCTGTCCCTACAGCCGAGACCCTAAAGCGTGTAACAAGCATCACCTTAAAACAATACCATCTTCACATTGCAAAAGCAACTCTCGTCCAATCATTTTCAACAACCCGGGAACAACAGCAAAAAAAGACATGCTGGAAAATAACGACAAAAAATGGGAACTTTTGGAACGGGAAAAACGACTATCGCACAGATAGAAGGGATCGTATCTTCTTTGTTTTCCCCATACAAAGAAGTCCCCCAACATCCCTTCTTTCTGTCTTTACTCGTTCTCCTGTTCAGTAGACAGAAGTGGAAGAGTCAAGAAGAACGTGGAACCGGCTCCCTCCGCCGATTCAAACCAGAGATGACCCCCGTGTTGTTCGACCAGTTCGCGGCTGAGATACAATCCCAGGCCCGTTCCGCCAATGCCCCAGGCCGAGGCGTTATCAGCGCGCATAAAACGTCCGAATATCTGGGCATGTTGCCGCTCCGGAATCCCTATGCCCTTATCCTGCACGCTGATCTCAACCATCGACTCGGCCACTCGTGGCCGGATAGTAATGACAACGGGTCCCCCTTCAGGGCTGTACTTAATGGCATTACCGATCAGATTGATCAATACCTGCTCTATTCGACCTGGATCGATATACGCAACCAGCGAGATGTGGTCCGTATTTACTGTTATACTGTGTCGTGTGGTAGTCTGCTGCAGGTGGGCGACCATACGGCGTGTCAACGGCACTACATCGGTGGGTACGCGGTGCAGGAGCATCCGCCCCGCCTGCAATCGCGTGACATCCAGGAGTTCGTCAGTCAGCTTGGAAAGGCGGGTGGTAGCCTCGTCAATCTCCATCAGCGCTTCCTTTTGCCAATCGGCCAGCTGCGGCCCGTGCCCGCGTCCGGTTTGCACCAGCAGCATGTCGGCAAATCCTCGCAGGGCGGCCAGAGGCGTGCGCAATTCGTGCGCCACAATACCGATGAATTCGTCTTTGAGATATTCCGTTTCCTTAAGAGCGGCAACATCCTGATAGACGACCAGGGCTACCGCCTGTGGAGATGATACCTGCTGCTCTGCCCCCTCACGCTGTTCTTGTAGCATCTTCCAGGACTCTTGCGAGCCGAGCGGCAGGGCATTGACCAGGACGGGCAGGCTCGATTCATCAGGACGGCGAATGGTTTCCTGGTGTTGCAGCACGGTTTCTCCTCGTACCGCTCTTAGTGTCGCGTAGTGGGATTCAGGCAAAGGATGGCCCTGGGGGTCGAAAATTCTGATACCCTTCGTTGCAAGAAACTCCAGCATTGGCCGGTTCACCTGCCATTCAGCACCCCATAAATTGTTGGCCTTGCGATTGGCCAGCAGAAGGCGCGCGTCGGGGCCATAGACAAGATAGATGCTACTGGGCAGGGCGTCAAGTATTTTACGCAGAAATTCTAGCTGCGCTGCCGTTTCAACATGCGCTGCATGCTCCTGTTCTTCCTGGCGCTGCCGCTCAGTAATATCGCGGTTAATCTCCAGTATAGCAGATGGCTTCCCTGCTTCATCGCGAAAGAGTGCCTGCCGGCTTTCGACGGTGACAATCCTGCCATCTTTGCAGGTATGGAGCAGTTTCCCCTCCCATTGTCCTTCTTGTTCGAGTTGCGCATCAATGACGGAAAGAGTGAGAGGAAAGCGCGTTTTGAGCAATATGTGAGTGATACGCCCTGACGCTTCCTGGGCCGTCCAGCCATAAAGTTCTTCAGCGCCGCGATTCCAGTAGAGAATACGACTGATGGGGTCGCGCACGATAATCGCATCATGTGCCTGGTTGATTAATTCGGCCTGTAAGCGAATTTGCTCTAATTGTTGCAGGCGTTCCCGTTCCGCACGCCGTTGCTCGGTAACATCCCGAATAGCGGCGATAGTCAGGGGCCGATCATCCAACAGTAATGGGCGCAGGCTGATATCTACCGGAAACTCGCTGCCATCCTTGCCTCGCCCAAAAAGTTGTAATCCCAGTCCCATAGGACGGCGGCGTGGAGCAGCGAAAAAGCGCTCGCGGTGACCAATGTGAGCTGCGCGAAAACGTTCGGGCATCAGCGATTCGAGGAGCTTCCCCTGGAGTTCTTCCTGGTCATAGCCAAACAATGCAGCCGCCTGCTCATTGAGCATCACAATCGATCCTGCCTGGTCAGTAACGACCAGCGCATCCGGCGACACATCCAGCACCTGCTGCAATCCACTTGCATTGACATGCAGAGGAGCAGACGAGAGAATAGCATTGGTTTTTTCCGATGATGGCTCGGGTATCAGGTCGATATCCTTTCAATTACAGGCCGCTACTAACTGCAAGACAAGATGAGGCAAAGACCTATCTCAGCAAGGGCATGTAATAATTATAGGGTATCTCTAAGTGAGGAGAAATGCAAGGGAAAGCAATCAGAAGTGTTGTTTGCGAACTTGCAAGGCGCTCAACACAGCAAATACTGCATCGAATGGTTGTTACCTGTCAACATCGACAACCAGAACGCGGGCACCGCCAGGTCTTTGCACCACATCGATGTGCGGAGTGGCGGAAGCCGCGGACCTCTGGCCTTTTTTGACGCGAACGTACCTGATAAGGGTCTTGATCGCATCAGAGAGAGCGTCGCTATCCACATTTGCAGGGGTGGCAAGCTGTACGCTGGTCAGCAAAGGTTCGTAGTAGGATATTCCTCTTGGGATGCTGAGCCGGGCTATCGCAAGGTTGCGCGTGTCCGGTGTAGCATTCCAGGCATCGGCAAACTCTTCGGCGCTCAGGTTGAGGTCGGGCGATAATGCTACCTGGTATGTCTGATACTCCATCTGGGTCTTCCTCATTTTACATAGCTATGACTGCTGAGTGTAGCATACCACATAGCCTACAATTTGCAAACCTCGTGTTGAAACTGACCCCCGCGGTACATCGATACATATACACTGTCGTGGTTATTTGCTATACTATGGCACAAAGCATTTGATCAAAATCCTGGATCATGGATTACATGCATGTGGAGTAGAGGCAATGGGAAACAGGTTGCGAACATGGTGGCAGAAGATTACGAGGCCATTGGATGCCGTCATCATGATTTTCCTCGTCGTTTTGTTCGCGCTCGTCATTGTGATTATCTGCGGTTACCTGCTCCATTGGGGTTGGACAGGGCTTACTGCATCTTCCAGCACATCTATAGCCACTGAAATCGACACCGCAACGCACAAAGTCACGACAACGATAAGCCAGCAACCAGGAAAAACATTATGGGACTGGCTGCAGTTGCTTGTCATTCCGGCAGTACTTGCCATAGGTGGCTATCTCTTCAATTACACTACGAGCGAAAATGAGCGAAAGTCTACAGATAGCCGTGATAAGACCGCGCGCGATATCGCATCGAATAACCAGCGCGAGGCAATCTTGCAATCATACATTGATAAGATGTCCCCGCTGCTGCTCGAGAAAAACCTGTCTAATAAGGCAACCAATGAAGCGAAAACTATAGGCCGCGTGCGAACGCTGACAACTTTCCCTCATCTGGATGGGCAACGAAAAAGAGTTGTGCTTATGTTTCTTTATGAAACCGGGTTGTTAGACAAAGACCATACCATTGTCCCTTTAAAAGAGGCTGATCTCAGCTTTATCAACCTGATTTCGGCCAGTCTACGCAGAGCAAACCTGAGCGGAACAATTTTATTTAAGGCCGATTTAAGGTTCGTTGATCTGAGTGGTGCCGACCTGAGCAATGCCAATCTCACCGAAGCCGACCTGAGCTTCGGTGACCTGAGTGATGCCAATCTCAGCGGGGCCGACTTCAGCGGTGCTGATCTCAGCGGGGCCAATCTGAGCAGGGCTGATCTAAGTGGAGCTATAATCTTCGAGAAACAACTGAGCCAGGCAATATCGCTCAAAGATGCTATTATGGTGGATGGATCAAAGCATTCATAACGGGGAAGTTATCATTTATCATCTGTCAGAGATGTTGATAATTATTGAAGGAGCAACCATTTTGAACGACATCAACCCGCGCGCGCAACAATACGCCGATATTCGCCAGGGAGTGCGCGATGTTTGCAAGGCCTTCGATAGCGCCTACTGGCAGAAGGTTGAGGAAGCCTCTAGTTATCCTGAAGCGTTTGTGCAGGCGCTGACAGAGGCAGGATGGCTTGCCGCGCTCATTCCAGAGGAATATGGCGGCAGCGGGACCGGTTTGACCGAGGCGTCGGTGATCCTCGAAGAGATCAACCGCTCAGGCGCGAATTCTGGGGCCTGCCACGCGCAGATGTATACCATGGGAACGCTATTGCGCCATGGCTCGCCTGAGCAGAAACGCGCCTACCTGCCGCGCATCGCTTCGGGCGAGCTACGCCTGCAATCCTTCGCCGTCACCGAGCCAACAACCGGCACCGATACCACGAAGACCAGAACCTTCGCCGAGAAGCGTGGAGACCGCTATAGAGTGAATGGGCAGAAGGTCTGGATTTCGCGCGTCCAGCATTCGGACCTGATGCTGTTGCTGGCCCGCACCACACCGCTGTCGCAGGTCGGGAAGAAAACCGAGGGATTATCCGTCTTCCTGGTGGATGTACGGCAGAGCCTGGGACATGGTATGACGGTGAGGCCCATCCGCAACATGGTCAATCACGAGACCAACGAAGTCTTTTTCGACAATCTCGAGGTTCCCGCTGAAAACCTGATCGGAGAAGAGGGCAAGGGCTTCTCATACATCCTGGATGGCATGAACGCCGAGCGCATCCTGATCGCGGCGGAGTGCATCGGCGACGGCTACTGGTTCATTGACAGGGCCCGTACGTATGCGAGCGAGCGCATCGTCTTCGACCGGCCTATTGGGCAGAATCAGGGCATCCAGTTTCCTATCGCCCAGGCTTATGCTAACGTGCGCGCTGCCGATTTGATGCGCTACGAAGCAGCAGGCCTCTTCGATGAGGAACAGCCCTGCGGAGCCGAGGCAAATCTGGCGAAGCTGCTGGCGGCAGACGCTTCCTGGCAGGCGGCCAATGCCTGTCTGCAGACGCACGGCGGCTACGGCTTCGCGGCAGAATACGATGTGGAGCGTAAGTTCCGCGAGACGCGCCTCTACCAGGTAGCGCCCATCTCGACAAATCTGATCCTATCATATCTAGGCGAGCATGTGCTGGGTATGCCGCGCTCATTTTAAAGGGCAACGCGCAATAACATGCCAGTCCTACTCACCAGGGAATGAGAATGAACTTGTGACGGGCAAAAGCTGCCTGGCGCTCCCAGGCATCCGCAACTTGCTCAAGCGGAACCATCTCCCGCTCAACCGTACAACGGCCAGCGGCAGCATATGCCAGGATTTGTTTGAGTGCCTGGGCCTTCTGCTCGTGTGCCAGCGCATTGTTGGTATAGCCTAGAATGGCATGCAACCGGCTGCGCACGGTGGCCGATTCAAAGCGTGCTGAGGCTCCGGCAGCAGAGCCGATATTGACGAGCCTTCCTTCTGGCCCCAGCACGCGCGCAGCTGCTTCCGCCGGAATGCCCCATACAGGATCAATCACGAGGTGCAGTGGACCATCACAGGCCGCGACGATACGCCTGGTGATCTCGTCCACATCACTGCCTATAAGATCAACAGTGGCATCGGCGCCACGTGAAAGCGCCAGGGCAAGTCCTTCCTTGTCACGCGAGGCAGCAATCACACGTCCGGCCCCAAGCAGCCTGGCCAACTGCACAGCCACCTGTCCAACCGCGCCGCTGGCCCCCAGTACCAGCACCTGTTCTCCAGCCTGGAGGCGACCGCGCCAGGTGAGCGCCATCCAGGCGGCAATCGCGGATAGTCCGAGGGCCGCGGCAAGGTCGCTCTCGATCTCATCAGGGAGCAGGAGGGCCGCCGTCTCGTCGATCAGGCAGTACTGCGCCATGCTGCCATCCCCAGGCTTCATACCAGCATCGCAACTGAACCATATGCGCTGCCCCGGCGCAAGGGTATCGGCCTCTTCGACGATGCCGACGCCCTGGGTACCCGGAATATAGGGGAGCTTTGGCGGCCCAAAGTAGGACTTACCGGACGCGCACAGCCGGTCTAAAGGGCTGATGGGAGCGGCCAGGACGCGCACCAGGACCTGCCCTTTCCCACGCTCAGGGATGGACCACGGGTGAAATTCGGGTGGAGCAGCATACTTGTGAAGTACTGCTGCCTGCATCTCGGCGCTCATTTTCATCTCCTTTCACTTGGAGTTGAAGAAGATAATCTGAGAAACATCCTGATGAATTTTGACGACCGAATGGCGCCCTGTCATGCTGAGCGCAGCGAAGAATCTCTGCCGGGCGAGTGAGATTCTTCGCTGCGCTCAGCATGACAGGGCCAGAGGGTCCTTACCGGATTTGAAAGTTAAAATTCACCAGGATGTTTCCGCCAGTACATTAGCTGCATCCGTTTATGAAGTGAACGTTACTCCTGTTGCCCGGTCTGCGCATGTTCAGAATGGGTGTAGGTATATGGATTCTCAATCAGTTCAACTTCTGCCTTCTCGGGGTTCATACCCTCATTCCAGGCCTGTTCGCCCATTTTAGATCGCGCGTATTCAACCGTTTTCGCCACGGCCTGCCTGGCCTTTTCAAGGTCAATGCCGATGAGGCGGTGGTCGTACTTGATGACCTTGCCATCCACCATCACCGTATGCACATCGCCGCGTCCGGCCTGGAACACGACATGTCCGTAGGGATGAAGCACCGGGAACATGGCGGGCGAGGAATCATTCTTAATCAGGACGAGATCGGCCTTTTTGCCCGGAGTGATACTGCCGATAATGTTGCCCATCCCTAACGCTTCGGCTCCTCCAATCGTGGCGTAGGCGACAACCTGCTCGGCGCGCAGGTGAGAGAGCATGACGGTTTCGCCGCGTTTATGCGCTTCCATATGCTCGCGAGCGCGGTCGGCATTGAGCGTGGCACGCATGGCAGAGAATAGATCGGCGCTCCACCACACGCTGGTATCCATCGACAAAGAAACCGGGATGTTATGCCGCCGGAGCTTCCAGGTCGGCGGATAGCCCTGTCCGGCGTTATCCTCGCTCTCGGCGGACACGGAGGCATGACCGCCCGTTGCGGCGATACGCTGGTACGAATCATCGGACAGCGATGCCGCGTGTACGTAGATAGTAGACGGGGTCATGAATCCATGGTCATACATCATACGGATACTATCATCTTTGGTGACGCCCCACACACCGGCATGGGTTGTCACCGGCAGGTTGAAGTCACGCGCCGCCTCGAAAGCCGCCTTTTCGGGGAAGGCCGGGTCGCCAGTCACGTCAAAGGCAATCTGCATACGCAGCATATCTCCGCGCCCATCGATACGGCGCTTGATGAAATCGGCAAACTCCGGCGCCCTTGTCCACTCCCAGGGCGCTCCAAGTAGATTGCCATAGGCGAGAACGAAGCGCCCCGGAACCGCTTCGAGCGCATCCACCGCGGCATCGGCATATTCAACAGTTTGCAAGCCATGAGACCAGTCAACTGCCGTGGTGACTCCGGCGTCTACAGCCTCAATCGCGGACAGGAGGTTGCCGGCATAGATATCTTCGGGGCGGAAAATCTTGCCCCAGTTCAGGTAGTAGAATTGGAAATAGTTTGTGAGGGTCCAGTCCGCGCCGTATCCACGAAGTGCTGTCTGCCACATATGGCGATGGGTGTCGACCATACCGGGCATGAGAATGCCGCCGCTCGCGTCGATCTCCATGGCACCATCAGGAGCAGTAAGCTGTCTCCCGACTTCCGCAATGCGGTTATCAACGACGAGGACATCGCCTTGTTCAATCATCCCGAGTGAAGGATCGATAGTCAGCACGGTGGCGTTGCGAAATACCACCGGGCGTCCTGAGGGGAAGGAAGTGCTGTCTGCTGCATTCTGGCTCATATTGCTCACCTCGTTGTGTCGTGGCCGCAGGACGTGAAGCAGGACGCATGTTGCCTGATTGCCGGACGCCACTGCTGGTGCTGGCAGCGCCGGGCGAGCTGTACCGTCTCCCGCATCCTGGTAGCCGGATTATAATACTACTTTCAAAAGGCTGACGGCGGTTATGAGAAGTGTCCGTAGAACGGACAAGTGTCCACGCGATAATATTACATGACAGATGAGGATGTGTCAAGGATAACACTGTGAACAAACTGGACATCATATAGTGTTTCTGTTACGATGAGCGCAGAAAAATGGTATCGTGTATACTGGCACAACGTACCCGGAAATGATCTGATGTGCATAGAGGGAAATGATGCGAGGCGAAACAGGACCCGACTTTATCGAGGCGCTGGCACGTGGCCTGGATGTCATCCGCGCATTCGAGCCTAACCGGCCAACGATGACGCTCAGCGAGGTGGCTGCCGCTACCGGTCTGGCCCGACCGACGGCGCGCCGCATGCTGCTGACGTTGGAGGAACTGGGCTATGTCCGCATAGCGCAGGGAGGGTTTGCCCTAACTCCACGCGTGCTGGAACTGGGTATGGCCTATATCGGCTCGACCAGCATCTGGGAGATAGCTCGCCCGCACATGGAGCGGCTGGTCAGCTTTACCGGCGAATCTTCCTCGCTCGCGCAACTCGATGGCTCTGATATCGTCTACGTCGCGCGTGTCGCCGTACCCAAAATCATCACCCTGGCGGTCACCATCGGCACGCGCTTTCCGGCCCTTCAGACCTCGCTCGGAAAAGTGCTGCTCGCGGAGCTGCCGCCAGATGAACTGGAACGAGTGCTCGCACAGCCAGGTCGCTCCGGCATTACACCACTCTGGCAGCCGGATAGAGAGGAGCGCGACCGCGTTCTGAGGGAGGTGCGAACGAGGGGCTGGGCGCTCACCGATGAACACCTGGCATATGGCATTCGCTCGATAGCCGCGCCTATTCGCGGCTGTAACGATCAGGTCGTTGCCGCGCTTAACGTTTGTGTTCACGCGGCGGAAACCAGCATCGAGGTACTGACCGGAAAGTATCTTCCCAGGCTGTTGCAGACCGCGGCCGCCATCAGCGGCGACTGGGTGCGATGGCAAGGCAGGCCGCAGATCACGCTTGGGACAAGGGCCACGAGCGACGCACCTTGAAACGCTTTCATAGACCCGCGTCCCTTGACAGCCTCTCCTATTGTCATCTATACTTCTTTTACGGACGGCTGTCCGCATAACGGACATCAATCGCGCGAGAATAAATACTCCAACCAACAGGAGCCTGTATATATTGGTGACAACCGTTCGCTACCACGGGAGGCGTACATCTTATGCCAGAGCAGGAACATGAGAGAACCAGGCAAGAAGCCAATTCGCGGCCCGCTCCACTTGATGGCCTGCTGGTCGCCGACTTCTCACGAGTGCTGGCCGGCCCATATTGCACAATGCTGCTGGGTGATCTAGGGGCGACCGTGATCAAGGTCGAAAGCCCCGCCGGAGATGATACGCGCAACTGGCTACCGCCTGAACGGGATGGAGTAGCCACCTACTACCTGGCCATTAACCGCAACAAGCGTTCGGTCATCCTCGATTTTAACAACCCCGACGACCTGCAACTGGCTCAAGAACTGGCGGCACGTGCCGATATCTTCATCGAAAATTTCAAGCCCGGTGGCCTCAAGCGTTTCGGGCTGGATTATGACGCCATCCAGCAGCGCAATCCTGCCATCATCTATGCCTCCATCAGTGGTTTCGGAACCGCGCAGGGAGCGTCGCTGCCCGGTTATGATCTCATCGTGCAAGCCATGTCCGGCTTAATGAGCCTGACGGGTGATCCCGATGGCCCGGCTTATCGCTCCGGCATCTCAGTATTCGATGTGATGGCCGGGCTGCACACAACCATCGGCATTCTGGCCGCCCTCAACTATCGCAACCATACGGGCCAGGGCCAGCACGTGGAAACGAGCCTGTATGCTACTGCCATGTCGGGCATGGTCAATCAGACATCCGCGTATGTCTCCGGTGGCGTTGTTCCGCACCGCATGGGCAACGCCCATCCCAGCCTGTTCCCCTACGAGCCGCTGCCAACAGCGGATCAGGCCCTCATCATCGCTGCCGGCAACAATGGGCAATTCGCCAGGCTTTGCGAGATTCTTGGCCTTCCTGAGCTGCCACATGATCCCCGGTTTGTCAATACCAAAGATCGCACCCGCAACCGCGAGGCCTTGCGCCCATTGCTGGTGGAGCGACTGCGCACGAGGCCGGCGCAGGAGTGGTTCCGCTTATTAACGGCAGCCGGGGTGCCGTGTGGCCCGATCAACAGTGTCGATCAAGGAGTCGCATTCGCGCGCGAAATTGGACTCAATCCCGTGGTGGAGGTCGGCAGCGGAGATAATGCCCTGCCTATGGTTCGTCATCCAATTTTGTTTTCGCTGACGCCACCGCGCTACAAGCTGCCGCCCCCGGCGCTCGGTCAGGATAACGAGCAGATTCGCGCCTGGCTCAGTCAAGGGGAAAGCACCGGCGCGGAAGGACTCGATATAGATAGTCCTTCCTCAGAGGAGGGCTGAGCTACGAGAAGTTCCGTTTAGCCAGATATGATCTGGCAACTGCCTTGCACTGAGAGAAATGAGCAGTATTGTAATGGAGAACGAAACACATGGAATATCCTACCGGCATCGGGACATCTGATGCCACGAGTATTCACCTGCTTGGCCACGATCTTGCCAACGAACTGATTGGTCACGTCGGCTTTGGTGAGCTGGCCCTCTGGCTCGCCACACAGCAAAGACCGACACCCCAGCAGGTACGTGTGTTCGAGGCAGTGCTGGTCTCGCTGGCCGATCATGGCTTTACCCCAACCGCGATCGCTGCCCGCCTGACTCTATATAGCGCCCCGGATGCGTTCCAGGGGGCGATGGCGGCGGGCCTGCTGGGAGGCGGCTCGCGGTTCCTTGGCGTTACGGAAGATACCGGGCGTTTTCTGGCAGGCGTGCTGGCAAGCGTCGCGGGGCACCTTCCAGAGACCGATGAAGAATGGGATGAGCTTGCCCGCGAGGCCGTCGCAGGGCAACGAGCCGCGGGGCGCTTCGTTCCAGGATTGGGCCACCCGGTACATAAGACGGCTGATCCGCGAACCCCGGTGATCATCGCTATTGCCGAACGCGAGGGTCTGCGCGGCCCGCACCTGCGGCTGTTCGAGGCGATTGGCCGCGTCCACCCGGAGATACTTGGTCGCAAGCTGCCCCTCAACGGCGCTGGAGTGGCTGGAGCGGCCCTTGCCGACCTCGGGCTGCCACCGGATTTGCTGCGCGGCGTGGCATTGCTGGCGCGAGCGGCGGGACTGCTCGGTCAACTTGCTGAAGAGTTGCGCCATCCCATCGCACCCGATATCTACGCGATGGTAGACCGCAATGCCGTATACCGGCCAGCAGCGAGCGACGACCATTCAGAATAGTAGGACAACTTCTCTGATGATGAGTTTGAACAAATAGTCCGGCAAGGGATGCAGGGCCGATGAATCAACCGGTTGCTGGTGTATTTTGTTCAACTGCTTTATCCGACGCCTGCCACATGTGCAGGCCCATATTTGAAGGAGGCACTTATGGCAAATATTGTCGCTGTCCTCGCTACGACGCACCATCCTTTCTTTTATCGCGCCAGTACCGCGCCGCCTGAAAGCAGGCCCGATTTCGCGGACGAGTGGGTAAGCAAGGTGCTGGCCTACCGCGAAACGCTTACCCGTGCCAACCCGGATGTACTGGTGATGGTTGGTTCCGACCACTTCCACCAGCTCTTTTACGATAACATGCCGCAGTTCCTCATCGGCAAAGCGCCCTTCTACGACGCCAACTATTACAATGAGGAACGCGAATTCGGACTGCCGCGTATGAAATTGAAAGGACACGAAGAACTCTCGGCATACCTGCTGCGCGCCGGGCTGGATGCCGGTTTCGACTTCGCCTTCAGCAACGAACTGCGCGTCGATCACAGCATTACCTGCCCCATCATTACGACGCGCCCGCAGGCCGATTTGCCCATTGTGCCCATCTACACGAACATCTTCGCGCCGCCACTTCCGCAACCCTGGCGGTTTGTCGAACTGGGCCGCACCCTGCGCCGTCTGCTCGAGGCCTGGCCCAGC
This sequence comes from Ktedonobacteraceae bacterium, assembly GCA_035653615.1. NCBI lineage: Bacteria > Bacillati > Chloroflexota > Ktedonobacteria > Ktedonobacterales > Ktedonobacteraceae > Ktedonobacteraceae bacterium. Next base: position 117,684 of record DASRBN010000012.1, read on the forward strand.
AATGAGCGGGTAGCTGTCATTGGTACCGGCCATCTTTCTCTTGAACTCGGCGGGCCGCGACAGTTTGGCCCGCATGGACCTGACCCTGAGTTTGACCGCAAAGCAATCGAGTGGATCGCCAACGGCGACATCAAGGCCGCGTTACAGGAAGTTTCACTCGAAAGCCTGTGGCTGCCTGGCAACGCCACGCATGGTTTCCTCGACTTTATGCTGATGATGGGCGTCGCCGGAGAAGTGAAGGCTGATTATGTCGATTCGCTCGATCTGTTCCACACCATGGAAGCCTACATCACCTGGTATCCGAAAGGGGCGAACTCATGAGCAAGTATCTTCTCAACAAGTTTCTTTTCACCATTGACCGCGACCCGCAACTGGTCGAGCGCTACCGCGAAGATCCACGCGGCACCGTCACCTGGTGGGAAGCCGAGCGGGCCAACGTCGTCCTGAACCTGCCCGAGATCGAAGCCAGCTCGTGGCAGCAGTTTACTGACGAGGAGCGCGAGGCGCTGGCGACGCATGATTATGTCAAGCTGTTCGAACTTGGAGCGCACCATTTCCTGACGCTGACGCTCTTTATCGCCCTGTTTGAGCGCGATTACGAGGAACCGCTGGGCTTTCAGCGCGAGTACGCGCGAAAGCTCCAGCACTGGTCGCTGCCCTACCCCGATATCACTACGTGACGACGGGGCTTTTGAGTGGACGCGTCACTGGACGATTGTTTCACTCGTATTGACCGAGCAACCAGTTCAGGCGTTCGCGATTGCGGCGCAAGCGTTCAATGAAGTTCCGGTTCAGGCAATAGATCTCTTTCACGTCGCTAAATTCGCCTGGACAGTGGGCGACGATCTCTCGTGGCTTCAGGCCACAGTAGTAAAGCAGGTAGGCCACCCGGCTTTCACGCGCATCTGAGAGCAGTGGTTGTATGCTCTGCCAGATACCCTCGCTATCGAGCGTATCTCTGGTTTCCGGTTCTCCAGGAAAACCTGGCTCCGGTAAAGGAACAATATGCGAGCGCCGGTACATACGCAGAGCATCGATGAGGATACCATTAAGGGTGGCATGCAGGTAGTTCAGCAGAGCCGCCAGGGAGGTAAACGCAATAGGCGAGTCGTGTACCGCGCACCAGAAGCGAGCCATGGTTTGAGCAACATAGTTCTCTTCTGTATCGAACTGCAGGACGAGGCTACAACTGGAATGTGTGCGTACCCAGCAACAGAGCATATCGCTAAAACAGTGCTGTAACGCTGTCCAGGCATCATCTTCTTGTTCCTGGATAGCGCGCCGCAACAGTTCCAGGCAATAGCCCTCATCACCGGTTTCCTTGCGCCGGCAGCGCCTGAGTTCTGCGGTGCAGAGGTCGGCCAGGGTTGCCAGATTCATCTGATCGAGTACTTCATCTATGCAGATAATCATCGTTTGCGACTCTTTCTTGTGAGTAATAACTGGACATCCTTGTTGTTCCAAGTGTGCCCGAAAAGTGGTCGCGTTTGAATAGCAAAGACTTATCAACTACTAGGCAATTTTTATTCCGGTTTTAGCGGCCAGATGATATGATTACGACAGCTTTAACCGGCCCATATTGGGAAGAGGGCGCGGTGACGAGTTGCCCGGCAAAGGAGGTGGTTTCCTAACACGGACAGGCACGAGGACAAGGACAAGCCATTGTCCCTACAGCATTCCCAGCAAAGTTTCAACGACGAATGTCACACAATGAAAGGAGGCTATGATGCCAGCCAACCCGATGGATTACAATAGCAAAGACCTCGTACTTGATATAGCACGCACCGAGCGCGCTAAATTCTATGACATCATTGACAATCCCGATAACTGGTACGTCCAGACGCGTTGCGAGGATTGGCAAGTGCGCGATATGGTCGGCCATATGATCGATGTGACCGAGGGCTATCTGGCGGCCTGGGAGATGGATCGCCGGGGCGAAACCGGCACTCCGCTTGGCCTGGGGATCATGAGCGAGCGGCTCAATGAACATGCGCAGGCATTCCGCAGCCTGCCACGCGAAGAAGCCATCGCCCGGCTCAAAAGCGACTCAGATCAGGCATTCGCTATTTTCGAGGGCCTTACCGCCGATGAATGGATGGGGAAAACCATCCCTCACCCCTATATGGGTCCAATTCCAACCTGCTTCTATCCTTCCTTCCAGATCATCGACTATGGCATTCACACGTGGGATATGAAATGGGGCCTGGGAGACAAAACGGGCAAGCTCGAGGAGCGCACCGCCGGTATCTTGATGCCGTACATGTTTATCGTTATGCAGTATACGGTAGACGAGGAGTCGGCCAGGGGTGTTGATGCGGTCATTGGCATCATTGTCGATGGCGAATGGGGTGGTCAGTGGCGCGCTACTATCAGGGATGGACAGTTCATTTGCGTCCCGGCTGACAACCTTGATGATGTGCAGGCCATTTTCCACTTCAAAGATGCATCAGATTTTGTACTTACGACCTACCAACGCTTTCCGGGCGGCGAGACGAGCGGCGATCCCAGAATAATCGACCAGGTTCGCCATCTCTTCTTCAGGATATAGGAGTCAGTAATAGTGGGAGTAGGACTTTTACCCAAGAGCGCGCGAGAGATTCTTCGCTGCGCTCAGAATGACATGCCTGCGAGCAGGCATGTCATTCTGAGCGCAATCAGCCGAAGCCCTGAAGAACGAAGGGGAAGAAGCTCTTGCGCTGAGGGTCGTCTAGAAGAAGGGTGAAACAAAAGCTCTGCTCCTGCTGGGAGGAACTTTATGTCTACAATACAAGCTCAAGGTGTTCACCATATCACTTTCGTCGGTTCTAACCGGGAGGCGACCATCGATTTCTATGAGGGTGTGCTGGGGATGCCGCTGGTGATGGAGCAGCCCAACCTTGATGTGCCAGAAGAGACGCATCTCTACTTTGACGCGGGCGATGGGCGATTGATTACGTTCTTCGTGCGCCCTTCACGGGTAAACGATCCAACTCCCAATCCAGAGGGTATTGGCAACCTGCATCACCTCGCTTATACCGTCTCGCGTGCCACGTATACCCAGGTCGCTCAACGCCTCAACGAGCGTGGCATCTGGAATACAGGCAACATCGACCGCGGCTTTATGGACTCGATCTACTTCAGGGACCCGAACGGGCAACTCCTCGAGATGGCCTGCTACAAGTTCGTTCCGCCGGAAGGCTATAGCGTTGTCGATGTGCTTGTCACAGCCCATCGCATTCGGGTGGCTGCCGGCGCCTACAGTATCCAGGATACGCACCTGGCCGATGCGATTGCCGAGTTGACCAGGCGTAAGGGGATTTCCATCAGTGAAGTGGTCCCGGCATAGCGAAACATTTTGAGAGGGAGGGATGAGTATGGCAGAGATGCTGCTGACGACGGTTGTGGGAAGCTACCCTCAACCCGAGTGGCTGGTTGACCGCAAAAACTTACGGAGCCGGTTACCACCGCGCATCCGGGCGCGAGAAATCTGGCGCATCCCCGAGCCTTTGCTGCAAGAGGCACAGGACGATGCCACGCTGCTCGCCATTCGTGACATGGAGCGCGCCGGAGTCGATATTATTTCTGATGGGGAGATGCGCAGAGAGAGCTACTCCAATCGCTTCGCTACGGCGCTGGATGGGATGGATCTCGATAATCCGGGGGTGGCGCTGGATCGCACAGGTCATGCTAATCCTGTCCCACGCGTTGTCGGCCCGATCCGTCGCTTACACCCGGTCGAGGTGCGCGACGTGGAGTTTTTGCGGCGCAACACCAACCGCCGTATCAAAATCACGGTGCCAGGCCCTTTCACGGTCACCCAGCAGGCGCAGGATGACTATTACCACGATGAGAAAGCGCTAGCGTTGGATGTGGCGGCGGCGGTGAATGAGGAGATCAAGAGCCTGCAAGCTGCCGGAGCCGATGTGGTGCAGATCGATGAACCGTACCTGCAAGCGAGGCCGGAGAAGGCGAGAGCCTATGGGGTAGAGGTCATCAATCGCGCGCTGGAAGGAATTGAGGGGACTACGGCGCTGCACCTGTGCTTTGGGTATGCAGCCATCGTTCACAACCGGCCGCCCCAGTACTCGTTCCTCACGGAGTTGCGTGATTGCGTGGTGAGGCAGATTTCGATTGAGGCCGCTCAACCGCGCCTCGACCTCTCTGTGCTGCGCGCATTTCCAGATAAAACCATGATTGTGGGCGTGCTGGACCTGGGCGATATGGAGGTGGAGACGCCAGAGACGGTCGCCGAAAGAATACGCAACGCCTTACAGTACATAGAGCCGGAACGCCTGGTGCTTGCCCCGGATTGTGGTATGAAATACCTGCCACGAGAAGTCGCTTTTGGTAAGCTGCGCGCGCTGGTGGAAGGTGCCAGGATGGTGCGACAGGAGCTAGAGGAGGCCAGGCTCTAGAGCTTGACCACCTTGAAGCTGCTCATTTCAATTTGCATGTTAGCGCACCATAATCCGACTTCGCCCGCGGAGATGAACCTGTTGTCAACGACATTGAGGACGGATTTGCCATCGATCAAGAAGTTGATGGTATTCCCTCTGACTTCGGCGCGGTAGGTGTGAAAAGATGTGCCAGGGTTAAAAGAAGTAGTGTTGATGGCATCGCCGCCGGCAATAGCGATATTTGCTCCACTGGAGGAATCGATATATGTCGAGTACCCGGTTTGAGTAGATGGAGATGGAAGCCCGCGCACATTCAGGCCGAAGCCGGAGTAGCTGTTCCTTGACGTTGATACGACCTGAATCGTTGCTTCCACGGCGTAGTCTGTGGTTTTTGGCTGGCAGCGGGCAGGAGCAACGAGCGTGGGCCTGCCATTATAATCGCCGTTGGTGCCGTCATTGAGCAGGAGGTTATTGAGTTGTTTCCAGCCGTTGCCGAGATGCCAACCGCGCCAGTTGTCGTTACTGCCTGATTGACACAACACGTCCTCTGTTACCTGCCCGGGGAGTGAAGGAGCGAACGTGTGGTAAGCAAAACCGATCAGGAATATTACAAACACAGCCGCCATCAACTGCCAGCGATAGTGCCGCGAAAAATGTTGTAGAGCCAGGTAGCCCTTTTTTCCCCTTTCAACAAACCTGTTCTTCCGGTCATCCACATTCCGTCTCCTCAATGAGCAAACGACGTTCCCACAATCGCGAGTGATGATGGCGCAAAAGGGATAGGCAAGGCGGCACTATTTGCGCGCTCAAATGCCTCTGATAGCTTGAGAGCTTCCACCAGCCTTTTCCGGTTCTAGTTTAAGGAGGAAAGCGTCATGAAAGCGCTATAGCCTCGTCACAGTGTTTTGATAATTCGCTCTCATGAGCCTCAAGCGCTTGAGGCGAGACGTTACTGATGAACTTCCCGCTACTCTTACCACCTCAGGACCCTGTCATCTGAGCATGCTCCTTCGTCAGAAAGCTTGCAGTGGCAACACTGACGCCTTATGGGAAGCGCTTTCCCGTTTGTAATGGTGCCATAACGTTTTCATAGCACTTCTCGCCTACACTGGGCTTGAGTTCACAATGGTCCTTGAGTACATGTGAGGATGAACGGAGGAGGAGGCCTACGCGGGTTCATGGAACGTGGTGAACTCTGGTACCTGGAAAGCACACCTGCCGGGTGCAGGGGAAAGCAGCAGGAAATGCGCCTGTAGATGACTGTACAGGTCGCTTCCTGCTTCCTTACCCGCGACCTGGCAGGTAGTGCCGGCACCATTGGCGGTTCCAGGTGGGAAAGACGACGTGGTCGCCCATCTGGGCCTGGGAATATGGCCTTATGTTTCTGGTAGCAGGCGCGGAATCTTCGGCGCCTGCCCGCGCTTGTAGAGCATGATTATCCGTTGTTGTCACCGTTTTTCCCAGCGGATGTAGGCACACATCGCCAACCTCAAATCCTCGAAGAAGCGTCCTTGCCAGCCTTTTTTGATTGCCATGAGTGTGTTCCTTCTTGTAGTGTGTTCGCGTTAGATCACCACGGGCAGTTCGCTTCAGGGCTTGTCCACGACGAAGACATGCAGGGTGCGCGGGCCATGCACGCCTTCAACGCGGCGAAGTTCGATATCACTGGTGGCTGATGGCCCGGATATGAGCGTGATGGGAGAGGTTTTGCGATCCGCGAGCCAGGCGATGGCTTCGGGAACCAGCCCGACCACCTGTTCCGCATGCACGACGCAGAGATGTCGATCTGGAATCAGCGATAACGCGCGCCTGCCCTGGGTTGTCCCGCTATCCAGGATAATTGTGCCCGTTTGAGCGATGGCCACGGCGCAGCCGGTGAGCACGGCGGAGCTTGCGTCCAGTTCAGCATAGGGGAGCGGTGGATCATCCTTTACTATGGTGATACCTGCCGGCATCCAATTGTTGGGCAGATCTATTGGAATCACCAGTCGAGTGACGCCCAGCTGCTGGCAAGCATTCGCAATAGCGCCGGGCAAATTGGCAGCACTGGTGCGCGTGACGACGGCTTTGTAATCAACCAGCCTGTCAATGAAATCTTCGAGGATGGCGGCGCGGTCGCGCTCATCCCGTTCGCGGAAATCGCGCGGCACCGGCGCTGGTTCGGGCGCGTTGGCAAGGGACTGACGAATGCGCGCGAGTATAACATCTCTAGCGGTGTTGCTCATGGCTGATCCTCTTTCTCTCGCGCTCGCCACCAGTCGCGGAAGCTCTGTTTTGGAACAGGCGAGAGATCGCGGGCTGCGGTCCAGCCTGAGAGCATGCCCGGCAAATGGTTGATGACGCCTTGACGGACGAAGATGCCTTGCCCGCGTCGCGCCAGTCGCTGTGCGCGTTCGTAGCGTTGCTGGCTGGCGAAGATGTACGCTAATTCTCGCATCACCAGCGCCTCTGGATTGAGAGGCGAGGCATGACGTGTCACTTCACCACGCAAGTGCAGCAGCACTTCAGGAATATTGATCTTGACCGGACAGACTTCGTAGCAGGCCCCACAGAGGCTGGAGGCATAGGGTAAGCTTTTCGCCCGCTCGATACCTAGCAACTGCGGCGTGAGTATAGCGCCGATAGGGCCGGGATAGACAGAGCTATAGGCATGCCCGCCCACACGAGCATAGACAGGGCAGATATTGAGGCAGGCGCTGCAACGGATGCAGTGTAAGGCCTGGCGACCTACCTCGTCGGCCAGGACACGCGTGCGACCATTGTCGAGTAATACCAGGTGAAATGCCTGCGGGCCATCGCCAGGCGTTACGCCTGTCCAGAGGCTGGTATAGGGGTTCATGCGCTCACCGGTGGAACTGCGCGGCAGCAATTGCAGGAAGACGGCAAGGTCCTGGAAAGTAGGCAGGATTTTCTCGATACCCATGACCGTAATCAGCGTCTGGGGCAGCGTGATACACATGCGTCCATTGCCCTCGCTCTCTACGACGCAGATGGTGCCGGTTTCAGCAATGGCGAAGTTGGCGCCGCTGATGGCTACCTGGGCCGAGAGGAACTGCTCGCGCAGGTAATGACGCGCGGCGGCGGCGAGCTGCTTCGGGTCGTCGGTGAGGTTCTGTCCCTGGGCGATGGTCTGGCGGAAGAGGTCGCGTATCTCGGCTCTATTCTTATGAATGGCGGGCACCAGGATATGGGAAGATGATTCGCCGGCAAGCTGGATGATGAGTTCGGCCAGGTCGGTCTCGATAGCACGGATACCTGCCCCTGCCAGCGCCTGGTTGAGATGAATCTCATCGGTCGTGAGGGACTTGACCTTGACGACGCGATCAGCGCCGGTATCCTGGACGATCTTCGTAATAACGCGGTTCGCCTCGGACGCGTCGCGTGCCCAATGGACCTGTCCTCCGGCACGCCGGACGGAGGCTTCGAGCTGCAATAAATAGTCATCCAGGTGGCGCATGACGTGGGCTTTGATAGTCGATCCTGCTACGCGCAAGGCTTCCCAGTCGGGTAGTTCGCTGACAACGGCAGTGCGCTTGTCGCGGATGGTGGTGGTGGCTTTGCGCAGGTTGCTGCGCAGCTGGCTGTTGGTGAGGGCCTTTTTCGCGGTCTGAGGGAACATGGGCAAGGATTTGGATGGCATCACGCGACCTCGCTTTCGGTGCGCGCCAGGATTTCGGCCAGGTGAACGGTTGCGACTCCGGCGCGCTGGCGATGCAGACCTCCGCCGATGTGCATCAAACAGGAGGTATCGGCAGCGCACAACACTTCCGCGCCGGTATCCAGCACGCAGCGCATTTTGTCGCTGAGCATCGCCAGGGATGTATCGGCATTCTTGATAGCGAAGGTGCCGCCAAAGCCACAACATTCGCGCGCGTTGGGCAGTTCTACCAGGTCGATGCCTTTGACGGCTCGCAGGAGTTGTAAGGGCGCATCGCCAACATGTAGCACACGCAGGCTGTGGCAGGTTGGATGATAGGTGACGCGGTGCGGATAGTAGGCCCCTACATCGGTGACGCCCAGGCGTTTCACCAGGAACTCCGAGAGTTCATAGACGCGCGGGATGAGTTGTTCAACGTCTTCGATCAGCGCTTTGTCGCTAGAAATTGCGGCGGCTCTGGGATATAGTTCGCGCACCATACCAACGCACGACGCGGAGGGTGCAACAATCACTTCTGCATTGCGAAACACTTCGACGAAGTGCCGTACCAGCGGGATGGATTCGCGCTGGTAGCCGGTATTGAAGTGCATCTGCCCGCAACACGTCTGCGCTTCTGGGAAGTCCACAGTGAGGCCGAGCCGTTCCAGCAATTGCGTCGTAGCGATGCCGACATGAGGAAAGAGCGTATCGTTAAAGCATGTGATAAAGAGCGCAACCCTCATCAGCAGTTCCTTTCATGAGACGGGCCTGTGAGAGACCAGCGTGGCGAAGCGTTGCGCGGCCCCGTCCCAGGCCGCACGTTGAGCTGCTCGCGGCGTAAAGACGCGTGTGGGTGCGTTGCGAGCCATGGAACGTACCTCTTGCAGTCCGCTCAGTTCACCCAGACCGGCCAGTTGCATCAACGCGTTACCCAGCGCTGTCGCCTCATAGGGTCCGGCAATTACCGGCCTGTCGAGCGCGTCTGCCAGCCATTGATTCAGGCGCGTGTTGCGCGCTCCGCCACCAAGAATATGGACGGTGTTGATCATGGCGCCGGTCAAGCGACCGATCTGGTGAAACACCTCGCAATAGCGCAGCACCAGGCTCTCCATTATACAACGCGCAAAGGCCGCCGGTGAGGAAAGCGGGGCCTGTTGATGCTCCTGGAGATACCCATTGATTGCGTCCGGCATATCCTGCGGCGCCAGAAAGCGGGGGTCATCCGGGTCGATCAGAGCAGCAAATGGCGAAACAGCATCCACTTCGGCCAGCAGGGTTTCGTAGTCCGTCACATACCCATTATGTGCCCAGTGCCGGCGGCATTCCTGCAACAGCCATAGTCCCATCACGTTCTTAAGGAAGCGCGTCGTGCCAAATACGCCACCCTCGTTCGTACAATTGGCGGCCTGCGCTTCCGGCGTCATGATCGGACGCGCAAGCTCTACTCCCACCAGCGACCATGTGCCGGAACTGATATAACCCCAATCACGCGAGAATCGCGCCGGAGTGGCCGCAATCGCCGAACCGGTATCGTGTGTCGCCGGGGCAATCACCCTCGCCGCGCCGAGATCTGCACGCAATTCTGGCAACACCTCGCCCAGCGCGACGCCAGCTTCGATGGCAGGGGGAAAGATGCTTGTGGGGATGGAGAGTTGCTCCAGCAGATCGTTCGTCCAGGTTTTCGCGAGAGGGTCCCAGCATTGCGTGGTGGAGGCGTTGGTTTGCTCGGTCATAAGCGACCCACACAGCCAGCCATGCAGCAGGTCGGGGATCATCAGCAAGCGATGGGCATGGGCCAATGCTCCCGGCTGCATGCGTTCGTGGGCGTAGAGCTGGAAGAGCGTGTTAATGGGCAGAAACTGGATACCCGTGCGCCGGTAGAGGACATCGCGAGGAATACGCGCGAAGACCTGCGCCATCACGCCCTCTGTACGTGAGTCGCGATAATGGAAAGGCAGGCCGAGTAGCAAACCTTGCGCATCCAGCAGACCATAATCAACCGCCCAGCTATCTACGCCAATACTGTCCAGCCCGCCAGTAACCTGACGTGCCTTGCGCAGTCCTGTGAGGACTTCATCCCAGAGCGCGAGGATATTCCAGAAGCGATGGCCACGCACCATCACCGGCCGATTGGGGAAACGATGCACCTCCTCCAGGCTTAATTGTCGCCCATCGAAGCGCGCTAGCATCACGCGTCCACTTTCCGCACCCAGATCGACGGCAGCTATATTGCGTGTGACCATACGCCTTTCCCTCTTTCATCGTTGCCGATGATGAAGTTTTATCATCAAAATCGGTCATCCGACTGGTTGAGTCATGTCATTCTGAGCCGTTAGTCATGTCATTCTGAGCCGTCAGTCATGTCATTCTGAAGTGGGTCATGTCATTCTGAGCGCAGCGAAGAATCTCATGACCCACTTCAGAATGATTCGACTCACTCATGCTTACCGGTTTTGATAGTGAAAGTTTATCACCGGTCCCTACGGTCAGCGTGGATAGGCAGCTGCGATGCCGCCATCCACATTGAGGATGTTGCCGGTGCTTTTGATGGATCGTGTGGGGGAAGCGAAGAAGGCCACCGCCTCGGCGATATCCTCCGGCAGGATATTGACACCCAGCGTCGTGCGCTTGCGATACACCTCTTCAAGCTGATCGGGAGCTACCCCATATGTCGCGGCCCGCTCCTGTCGCCAGGTGCTATTCCAGATGCGCGACCCGGCCAGCACCGCATCGGGATTCACTGTATTCACGCGAATGCCGAACTGGCCGCCTTCTTCTGCCAGGCAGCGCGCCAGGTGCGCTTCGGCAGCTTTGGCAGTCGAATACGCAGCGGCATTCTTTCCGGCCACAAGCGCGTTCTTACTGGCGACAAAGACCAGGTTACCTCCCCGTCCCTGCGCTTGCATCAGCCGGAAGCCTTCACGCGCCACCAGGAAATACCCGGTCGCCAGCACGTTCCAGTTCTTGTTCCACTCCGCCAGGCTCGTCCCGGTAACTGGTGCGCTGGAGGCCAGCCCGGCATTGTTGACAATGATGTCAATACCGCCAAAAGCCAGCGCGGCTTGCTTAAATGCTGCCTGTACGCTGGCTTCGTTGGTCACATCCATCTTCACCGCTACGGCGCGCCCCGAACCGAAGTGTGAATTGAGGTATGCGGCCAGTTGTTCCGCGCCTGCCAGGTCAATGTCGGTAGCGACGATATGCGCTCCATCCTGGGCCAGGCGCCAGCAGACCGCGGAACCAATACCTCCTGCCGCCCCGGTCACCAGCGCCACGTGGCGGGCGAATTCGCGCTCCGGTGGGACCAGTTTCAGCTTGAATTGTTCCAGGGGCCAGTATTCGACCGCGTAGCTTTCGGCATCATTGAGCGAGATGAAGCCACCACAGGCCTCTGCTCCACGCATCACAGCGATAGCCCGGTGGTAGAGCTGGGCAGAGACACCGGCCATCATAGCATCCCTGCCGGTGGTGAACATGCCAACGCCAGGAATCAGGATCACGCGAGGATGTGGATTGGCGACCGCGTCCCCCGCACGATAGATTGGTGTTGCCGCGTCGGGATCGAGGTTCTGCTGCGCGTTGGCTTGCAGGTAGCGGCGATACTGCTCCACATAGGCCGCCACTCCAGTACGCAAGACTTCCAGTAGCGCCTCGAGAGGCTGATCGGGCGCCCACTCGACGAGGAGCGGCCAGGGTTTGGTATGCACCAGGTGATCGGGACAGGCCGCGCCAATCTTCGTCAATCGCGGTGCATCCTGACTGCTGGCGAAGGTAAGCACATCTTCACCATCTTCAAAGCGTAAGATCTGGTGTTTCTCGGCGGAAACCAGTCCGCGTAAGACCGGAGCAACCTGCGCCGCGATATCATGCCGTTCTCCGGCTGGAAGTGCAGGAACACGCGGGCCGCCAAAGACTCGCCTATCAGCACGGGCGATCCGTTCCTCGACGAAGTTCCGTGCCTGGACGATGGTTGCGAGAGTCGAGTTGTAGCATTCCTCATCGCTTTCGCCCCAGGTGATGAGTCCATGCTTAGCAAGAATGACGAGCTTCGCGTGCGGATTGGCACGCACCGCCAGAGCGACTTCGCGCGCCAGGCCGTAACCGGGACGGCGATAGGGAATCCAGATCAACGCATCGCCAAAACAGTCTCGTGCGAGTTGTTCGCCGCCCTCCGCACAGGCGAAATAATTCGTTGCATCCGCGTGTGTATGGTCAACATGCGTAAATGGCAGGAATCCATGCAAGAGCGCCTCGATGGATGGGCGTGGCCTGCCCGGCTCATAGAAGCAATGGGCCAGGTACTCGACCATCTCCGTATCGCTCATGCGGCCGCGTTCCAATAGAGGAAGCACATCGTCCAGGTACAGCCCGGTAAATGAGGCCTCCGTGACGGTTGCTAAATCCGAGCCTGAGCCTTTGACCCACAGGACGCGCGTTCGACGCCCCCGGAAGTCGATTTCCTCTGCCTTGGCCGAGGTATTGCCTCCTCCCCAGTTGGCGATAGAGCGATCAGCTCCCAGCTTGCGCGAACGCGCTACCAGTTGCGCGAGCGTCGTTGCTGTTGAGTTATTTTCCATCGTAGAGAATCCCCCTTCTAAGCCCCTGGATACCCACTACCCATCGCATGACCAACTCGCTCCCGCGCCACACGTTCGGCGTATCCACTGGCACGAAAATCCGCAATGGGGTCGGGATTGCGTCCTTGTCGAACTCGGAATTCGGCCAGCAGGGGTCGCACATCTGTTTCGTAAGCTTGCTGGAATACGCGATATCCACCCAGCACATCACCGGCTTCCTGGGCCTCGCGCAAGGCCACGCGATCCACCAATAGCGCCTTGACATAGGCAGTCTGGATGTTTACGACGCTCTGGATCATGGCCTCGATCTTGGGCTCGATATTGTGCGATTGATCGATCATATATGCGATGCGACCGGCGTTGGCGTTACCCTCACTCGCCGCGCCGGTGATCTCATTGAAGATGCAGAAGAGTTCGAAAGGATTGTTCGAACCGGCGATCAGGTCATCATCGGCATAGCGACGGTCGTTGAAGTGGAAGCCGCCCAGCCGTCCCTCATCGAGCAACTGCGCCACGATCTGCGCAATATTGGTTCCTTGCGGGTGGTGGCCGGTATCCACCAGTACCTCTGCCTGCGGACCCAGCTTCTGCGCCATCAGTAGCGAGGTGCCCCAATCCGGCAGGTCGGTGGAATAAAACGCCGGCTCGAAGAATTTGTACTCAAGCAAGAGGCGCATATCAGCGGGCAAAGCAGCGTAGATGGCCTGTAAGGATTCCAGCAAGCGATGGCGGCGGCGACGCAGGTCATCCTGTCCAGGATAGTTAGTGCCGTCAGCCAACCATAAGCTGATAATGTCCGAGCCAACCTCCTGCGCGATCTGGATGCACTCGATCACATGCGCGATAGCTCGCTGCCGCACCTGCTTATCGAAATGACACAGGCTGCCGAGGCGATACACGTCATCCTGAAAGAGATTCGGATTGACCGCGCCAATCCGCAGACCAAGAGTACTCGCATATTCCTTCACCGCCTGCCAGTCATCTTCCTTGTCCCAGGGAATATGGATGGCGACGCTGGGACAGATGCCGGTAACTCTCTGCACCTCAGCTGCATCATCCAACTTTTCACGCAGCGTTGTGGCCGCTCCAGGCCAGTGAAACACCTTGAAGCGCGTGCCCGAATCACCATAACCCCAGGAGGGCGTCTCGATGGTAAATGCCTGAATTTTCTCTAACACAGCTTCGATGTCTCGATTTTGTTTCCCTAAACTGTCATTCATATGAAAATTCACCTTCGCGCTTCAGTCCAAAGGCCTGCACCCCGCCGAATTACTTCGTGATGCCAGTGAGTTCCAAGAACGCGTGCCAGATGCTTCTCCAGCTTTAAAGCCGGTGAGCGAAGCAGTGGCCGCGAAGGAGAGACCAGGCAGCATTGGAGGAAAAGAGATGCTAGCGCAATGCTCCGTTTCCCTCAGCTTCTCATGAACGCTTCTCCCCACCGGTTGAGCGTATCCGGTTCCTTTGGCCAGATGCCGGCCGGTCGCCCTGGCTCAACCAGTTCCAGTTCCGCCGACAGTTCGATGCGATTTCCATCAGGATCAAGCACAAAGATGAAGAGGTTGTTTCCGGGCCCGTGCCGTCCAGGTCCCCAGACGAGCTTGACACCCTTCGATGCCAGGTAGTCCGCCCAATCGCGAATGAGCATCCAGTCGCCGACCTCGTAGGAGTGATGATCGATCCCTTTCTTTGCCGTGCGGAAGATGGCGAACGAGTGGTGTTCCCTGTCCTCATCCGCTCGCATCCAGCAGGCAGCAACTGCCGTACCATCGAGCATTTTATCAGAGATTGCCAGGCCAACGATATCACTGTAGAAACGTACCAACGGCTCAGCATTCTCGCTTGCCAGGACCAGGTGTTGCAGCCGTCCTGTAAGAGCGGGCTCCGAACTCCTATGATCCGGCTGTTGCCCTGGAAGACCAAAGACCAGGCGATTCCCATCAGGGTCGGAGAAGGAAAAGGCGTCTGTTGAAAAGAGTGGACTCGGTGATGGTTCCAGTTGCACTTCCTGTCTCAGGAGCCTGGTGCGTAACGCCGACAGATCATCTCGGGTTTCGCACCGGTAGGCACCGAATCCCAGTGTATTCGATCTACCTCGTCCAACTAGCAGGCGCCGTTGCGGCCCCTGGCAAAGCCATAGATCATGATCAATAGCCTCGGTGGTCATGCCCATGATATCCTGATAGAAGGCCACGAGTCTCTCGGGCGCTTCACTTAAGAGTTGAAAGTGGTCGAGTCGAGCTAGCATGTGGCAGTCCTCTGCTATGATTTCCTACATTTCAAGATGTCTATCCTGAATTATAGGAAAATCGTAACACCTGCCGTCTCATTGTGTCAAGCACTTATCCCCACACCTGCGCTGCCGTCTCAAGCATGATATCGAGTTTGCGCCACTGGTCGTCCTCGCTCAACAGGTTTCCCGCCATCTCGGAGGCGAAGCCGCACTGGGGGCTGAGGGCAAGCTGGTCGAGAGGAATGTAGCGAGTGGCCTCCTCTACGCGGCGTTTGAGTTCATCAACCGTCTCCAAACGACCCGTCTTCGTCGTAATCAGGCCCAGTACGACTACTTTCCCCTTTGGCACGAAGCGCAGGGGCTCAAAGCCGCCCGCCCGCTCAGTATCGTACTCCAGGAGAAAACGATGGTGATGAAGACTATTGAAGAGGCGCTCGGCGATAGCGTCATAGGCTCCTTCTCGATGCCAGTAACTCTGGCGGTTGCCCCGGCATAGGTGAAGCCCGAAAGTGACGCCGGGTATTCCGGCAATGATCTTGTTGTCCGCTTGAATCGAACGCTCCATGTTAGCTATCGGATCTTCGCCGCGAGATCGCATTTCGGCGAGAGAGCCTGCATCGACGTAGGCTGTGTAGCCAGGCTCATCGATCTGCACGTATTGACAACCCGCCTGCACCAGTTCGGTGATCATCTGCCGCTCGATAGCTATAACGTCGGCCAGGAACTCATCAATACCGGCGTAGACCGCCTGCGAATCCTCATAGGCAAAGCGCTGTGAGATACGGTCTGGGCCGATAAGCGTTATTTTGACAGGGGTCGAAGTGAGGCCTTGAGCGAAACGAAACTCGTCTAAAGGTCGATTGCTTACCAGGCGCAACCGCTGCGTAGTCGGCCTGCGCGTAGCGGGAAGTGGGTCGCGCCCTCGCTCTTGAGCAGCCGGAAGAGTTCCCGATTGTTCTCCTTCTAAAAGCCCTGGGGAAGCCTGTGCTCTGCTTTTCCATAGCTCGAAACCGGCAACATCGGCAAAGCTCTCCATGAAATTGTGGCGTCGAAATTCGCCATCGGTGATGATGGGAAGGTGATGCGCCTCCTGGAGCGCAATCACGTCGCGAATAGCCTCATTCTGAGCAATGATCAGTTCTTCGTCGCCCGCCAGACCCCGACTATGGCGAGCGAACGTTTCTTTCAACTTCGCCGGTCGCAGCAGGCTCCCGACCTGGTCCGCGCGCAGCAAACGAAGGTCTGCAGGTTCCCGATTTATCGTGGAACTAGAAATAGCCATCTCTTTTAGCCGATCTCAATGAAGTTCCGAGGACGCTTGCCAAGTCGTCGCGCCCCCGAAGGAGTTGCAACAACCGAATCGCCCCAGCACACGGTCCTGGCTCCGCTCTCCGTCGCGCTGGCCAGCTGACCGCCACCTATGACAGAGCCACCCCAGGAGACCGAGCGCACCCATTCACCTGTCATCACCACGGGTTTGATGACAAAGACGGAATTTTCTTCGATGCGCCAGTTTCGAATGCGCTCGTCACGCGTGCCAAAGACGGCAATGGGCGCATCGTTACCCAGTCCCCGGCTGTGCATAATCATCCTGCTCTGATAGGGCGTTCCTTGCGTCGCCTCCTCACCTATGCGCAGGAGTTCACCGATGGGAACACCAGGGCGGAAGCGCTCGTATGCCCGGTCAATGATTTCCTGCTGGATGCGGTACATATCCGCGTAGTCGGGCGGCACCTTCCCAATAGCCCCCGTGATTGTTACCTGCCCAACATAGCCGCCCCAGTGCGCTTCGGCCTCGCTGGTGATGATATCCCCCTGTTGCAACCGGCGCTGTGTAGGCATGAAGGCATTGGTAGGTGGTTGTGGAGAGCCTGCTGCCCAGAGAATCATCGTCGGCAACTCACCGCCATTCTCTACCATATATGCGAGCATACGAGCGTAGACAACGTTCTCCGGTACCCCTGGTCCGGCTTCTCGTATCATCGTCTCGATGGCCCCCTCCACCAGTTCGACCGCGCGCTCGAGAAAGGCGATTTCCTCTTCGCTCTTGACGAAGCGCGCCTCATCCATCAGGTAGGTTGCGTTGACCAGTTCCGCGTTGGGGAAAGCATTGCGAATCTTCATGTAGATGCCGTACGGCACGATACCGTCAGGCATGCGTGGAACATCGGCAAGCCCTGCAATGCCTATACGCCCGCGATCAACAGAGAGTTCTCGCAAGCGCTCGACAATAGCATCACCTTCAGAGAAGAATTTAGCGCGGATGTCCGTGACCCAATCCTGGAAGCCAAGCCAGTACTCAGGATAAGGTACGGGACCGGTAAGCGCGGTCACTTCGCCATGCCGGGGAAATACGGCTGCTACCGGCGAGCTATTCACGCCGATGCCTGTGAGATAACGGACGTTGGCCTGGAGTCCATCCCTGCCACCCGTATTGGAAGGAGCAACGATAACGTCTATGCCTTCGCGATCCATCAACTGGCGCACCTTGCCCCAGCGTCGTTCGCGTTCGGCCAGCGAGAAGCGGGGAACATCGAGTTTCGGAACAGTAGCAGCCATGATATCTCCTCCATAACAGGTCTCTAAGCATACTCAATACAGGGGATTGTCGAGCGGTACTCTTCCCAAGGGATAGTAAGTTATCGTCGCGCGTCTACGATTCTTCGCTACGCTCAGAATGACACGCTGGAGAGTCATATCATTCTGCGACCGATCTGTGCCAACATATCCTTTTCATCCTTCGCCTCAGAATGACACCCTGGGGTGTCATGTCATTCTGAGCGCAGCGAAGAATCCAACCACTTTTTAAGAGCATATCCCGCTTGAGCAGCCCTTGTCAAGTATTTTTCTTGACGACCGTCATTTAATATGCTATGTTTTTCCAGGGTTGTAGGGCTCCTCGCCGTCTTCGTCTACGTGCTGCAATCTCATAAGGGAGAGAAACGATGCAAGATACTATGCGGGCCGCCAGGATTCACCCGGGCGAACACACGTTTCGTATTGAAGAGGTACCTGTTCCCCAGCTCGAAGATGGCGATGTGCTGGTGCAGGTGAAGGCTACCGGCCTTACGCGAGGCGTGCTCTCCCTCTGGCGCAGTAGGGGCAGGATGCGAGTGCTTCCTACCATCCTGGGCTACGAGACAGCAGGGGTCGTGGCAAAAATCGGGCCAGGCGTTACCTCGGTTAACGAAGGTGACAGGGTTCGCGTTCACCCCGTCCTCTCCTGCCACAACTGTTATTACTGTCGTACAGACCTGGAGCCGATGTGCCCGGCCGTATCCGTAATGGGCGGAGCCGTGTACAGCGACCAGGCCATGCCGTTGTACCAGAAATATCACAATGGCGGGCTGGCCGAGTACATCAAAGTGCCGGCATGGAACCTCGATCCTCTCCCCGGCGCGATCTCCTTTGAAGTAGGCGCGCGCATTCATAGCCTCGCGGTCGCATTTCACGCTATCCGCATAGCACAGCTCAACTTTGGTTCAACGCTGGTTGTCAATGGCGCAACGGGCGGTGTCGGTTCAGCAGCAGTGCTATGCGCGCCACTTTTTGGCGTCACTCGGATTATCGCGATCTCAAGAAAAGCAGAAACGCTGGCAGTAACTCGCAATCTTGTGCCCGGCCTGGTCGAAACTATTGCCACCGGTGATCTGCTGGAAGATTGGGAAGCCAGGCAACTTTTGACAGAGCATATCCGCACCCTCAACAACGGGCAGGGTATAGATGGCGTCGTGGATTTCCTGCCGGGAATGCCCAATATAACCGTACAGTCGATATTTGCCATGAGGAAAGGCGGCAGCGCGATTCTGGCCGGCGGCAACTACGAGGAACTGGTCTTCCCCTATGGGCGCATTATGACGAATGGCTACACGATCAAAGGCTCCAACGGCTATGTGAGGCGTGATGCGCAAGAATTGATTCGCCTGCTCCAGGCGCGACGACTGGACCCTTCCCCTCTCATCACGCACCGTTTCCCCCTTGAAGAGGTGAATAAAGCCGCCGAGACGATCTGGGACCGCCGCGGTGATGTGAGGTTCGTCATCATTCACCCGAATGAGTAATCGGAATGGCCTTCGAGTTCTGACCCGGCATAGACGCTACAAGTTGCCGCAGGCTCTCCTCCGTTTGTCCTTCAAGCTCAAGCTGTTCAACATAGGGCGGCTGGTAGTCTTCTCTGCCTGTGGCCCAGTACACTTCAACGACGTTCCCTTCCGGATCAGCAAAATAGATGGCGAGCGCAAAGCCATGATTCCAGGTGTAGAGTATCTGCAAGCCACGTGCTTTTGCCTCGCGATAAAACTCGAGTAGTTCCCCGGGCGACTCGACGCGCAAGCCGATATGAGCGGCGCGAGGATTATCTTTGAAAAGTGCCAGGTCATGATTCTCTTCATGTGGGTTGCTGGCGACAAAAGCGTTGGAACCTGTTTTTGTGCCTCCAACCAGTTCCATACCAAACATTTCCTGGTAGAATTGCGCGAGGGCGGTCGGATTTTTCGCGGATAGGGCGACGTGAGCAAGGCGAGCTTTAGGCATGGTGTCTCCTCCATGAAATCAGGATTGCACGGGCGTTTCGAGCCGCCCAAGACCCTCTATCTCAATAGCGATCTCATCGCCGGGTCGCAAGGGTTCCTGTGGCCTGCGTGCATACCCTACGCCGGCAGGGGTTCCTGTGGCAATCACATCTCCCGGTTCGAGCGTCATAATCGAGGCAAGATGTTCAATGATTTCCCGCACCGAAAATACCATGTTAGCAGTGTTCGAATCCTGTTTCACCTGCCCGTTGACCGATAGCGTGATGAGCAGGTTCTGCGGGTCTGGCACAAACTCCGCGGGAGTGATAAACGGTCCCATAGGCGCGGAGCCATCGAACGCCTTGCTTAACACCCAATCGATACCGACGGGCGCGGGTTTTGTGATCCAATCGCGCACGGACAGGTCATTGAAAACGCTGTAGCCGGCAACGATGTGCAGCGCCTCATCACCTCGAACATTGCGCGCTCTTTGCCCGATGACTACCGCCAGTTCTGCTTCGTAGTCGGTGAACTCCGCATATTTCGGGAGAGTGAAAGGCTCACCCGAACCAATCAGGGTAGTAGTTGTGGGCTTCAAGAAGCTATACGGGTAGGCAGGTAATTTCATACCCGCTCCGCCGCTCATTTCCAGGATGTGGTCTTTATAATTGGTACCGATGCAAATCAGCTTGTGGGGATACAACAGTGGCGCACGCCATGATAGTTGATCGGCTCCGACCTGCGCGGGTAGAGTCCCGGCAAAGCTATCACCGGCTAGCCAGTCTGCGATGGATGCAAGTTGCCCTTTCCAGAACGGCCACCTCTCCATCACCTCCATGAGCGAAACCGGCGGATTCACCCGTTCCAGGGAAAGTGCTTGTTTCGACTGCACTAACTTGAGAAGAGATGACAGATCGAAGAAGGCATCGCGGCAATACAAAATAATGCTTTCGCGACCGGCTACAAGCGCGGTTCCAAGTTGGTATTTCAATACTCATGCCCCTCTTGGTCTTCCAGGCTTACGGGGACGGCTGTCAACACGGGGAAATATAGCATATTTTGTGACGACCGTCAAGATAAACTCTTGCTATTCCTATGATCGATGGCTTATAATCGTTTAAATATAGAAATTCAGTATACAATATCTTCATTTTGTTCAAGAAGAAATAAATAAGTTCTGAGCGAACCTATGCCAAAGCGAAACATTTGCTGATCGCTGTGCGTGATTACTGGTGGTGACGCCGGTAGCAAAATGTCCCAAAGCCTTGCGAAATTCACGCGGACTCACCGGTGCAAACTGAAGTTGTGCCATTCTACTCCCTCATTTCGATCAGCATATTCACCCCGGCTTAAGAAGTATTATAACGCTTTGCTGCTATGGATACAATCAAAAATAGCCTGTCTTTCCCGCAATGTGAAAATAAGTTCCCGAAAATAAAGAAAAATTGTTGCTTTTCACACAGGCATATGGTATCTTTCTTCTCAGAAAGCCCTCTCCATGAGAATCGAATCAGAAAGGTGATACGAACATGGACCAGATCAAAGATACTGCCACGAACGAAGAGAGCAACGAGACGAAGGCGCGGCCGATGACGGGGGATGAGTATCTGGCAAGCCTGAATGATGGGCGCGAAGTCTGGATTTATGGCGAGCGCGTCGAGAATGTGGTAACGCATCCCGCTTTCCGCAACACTGCGCGTATGATTGCGCGGTTGTACGACGCGCTCCACGACCCTTCGAAGCGAGACGTGCTTACCACCGGGACAGATACCGGCAACGGGGGCTATACCCACAAGTATTTCAAAAGCCCGCGAAGCGCTGATGACCTCGTGGGCGACCGCGACGCCATCGCCGAATGGGCCAGGCTCACCTATGGCTGGCTGGCGCGCAGCCCCGATTACAAAGCCAGTTTCCTGGCAACGCTGCGGGATAACGCCGAGTTTTACGAGCCCTATCAAGAGAATGCTCGCCGCTGGTACAAAGAGGGCCAGGAGAAAGTGTTGTACTTCAACCACGCCCTTGTCAATCCGCCGGTAGACCGCAATCGCCCGCCGGACGAGGTCAGCGATGTCTACTTGCACGTTGAAAAGGAGACGGACGCCGGCATTATCGTCAGTGGGGCCAAGGTTGTCGCTACCGGTTCCGCGCTGACACACTATAACTTTATCGCGCACTATGGCCCTCTACCCATCAAGAAGAAGGAATACGCGCTCATCTTCATCGTCCCCATGGGGACGCCAGGAGTGAAGCTGATCTGCCGGCCCTCTTACTCGATGGCCGCAGAAGTGATGGGCAGCCCCTTTGACTACCCACTTTCAAGCCGGCTGGATGAGAACGACGCGGTATTTATTTTCGACAAGGTGCTTGTACCCTGGGACTGCATCTTCGTGTATGGAGATGTAGAGAAAACGAACAACTTCTTCCCCACCTCGGGGTTCATCCCACGCACGACCTTTCACGGCTGCGTGCGCTTTGCCGTTAAGCTGGATTTCCTCGCGGGACTCTTCCTGAAGGCGGTAGAGGCCAGCGGGACAAAGGATTTTCGGGGCGTGCAGGTGCGCGTGGGCGAGGTGCTGGCATGGCGCAACCTGTTCTGGGGGATCGCCGAAGCCATGGCACGCAATCCTGTTCCCTGGAAGAATGGCTCGGTCCTGCCCAACACGGAATACGGCCTCGCCTACCGCGTTTTCGCGACGGTGGCCTATCCGCGTATCCGGGAGATCATCGAGGGGGATGTGGCGAGCAGCCTGATCTACCTCAACTCCAACGCAGTAGATTTCAAGGTGCCCGAGGTGCGCGCCTACCTGGAGAAGTACGTGCGCGGCTCCAACGGATATAGCGCGGTGGATCGCATCAAGCTCATGAAGTTGCTCTGGGACGCCCTGGGGAGCGAGTTCGGCGGCAGGCATCACCTCTACGAACTCAACTACGCGGGCAACCACGAGAACATCCGCCTGGAGGTACTGTTCAACGCCCTGTCCAACGGCGATGCGGAACGCTTCAAAGGATTTGCCGAGCAATGTATGGCCGAGTATGACCTGGATGGCTGGACCGTGCCCGACCTGATTACGCCCGAGGACATCAATCTTCATATGGGGAAGTTCAAAGAACCATAAAGGAGTAGTGCTATGACATGCTTATACGTCGCAATGGACGATGCAGTCGCAGTTGTAGGCCGCCAGAATGGTCGCTGGCAATTTGTCGAACGCTTGCATGACGTACATCCGCAGTGCCTGGCAGTAGACCCTTTTCAGCCGGATCGTATCTACTGTGGCACTTTTGACAGGGGACTCTGGTGCAGTGACAATGCCGGGGAGACCTGGCAGCCCATAGGGAAGGGCGACCAGGGGATTCCGCAAGAGAGGGTGATGTCCGTAGCTGTCAGCCAGGCCGAGCGAGTCGGAACCTATGGTGTGGTCTGGGCGGGAACAGAACCAAGCGCCCTGTACTGCTCAGAAGATGGTGGCAATACCTGGCAGGAACTACGCGCCTTGCAGGACATCCCCTCGAAGCCCAACTGGAAATTCCCCCCGCGCCCTAATTCGCACCATGTGCGCTGGATTTCGCCCGACCCCAACGACCCGGATCGGTTGTTTGTAGCTATTGAACAGGGCGGCATCATGCGTACGCTCGATAAAGGGAAGACCTGGGACGACCACAATCCCGCTGCGCAAAAAGATGGGCATACGCTGGCAATGCATAAGCTCGCGCCGGGCCGCCTGTACGAGGCCTCGGGTGGTGATAGCGTGAAGTTCCGCATGTTTGTGCGCCTCGCCTGGCCACCACTTGAACCCAACGTGATTATGACCGAAGGCGGCTTTGCCGAAACCTACGATGGCGGCAACACCTGGCAAACCGTCATCGACGGCTTGCAGCATCACTACCTGTGGGGAGTAGCCGTTGATCCGGGAGACCCTGATACCATTGTCACCTCCGCCTCGATTGGCCCATTGCAGGCGCATCGTTCAGGAGCGGTCTCGTTCATCTACCGCCGCACGGGAGGCAAGCCCTGGCAGATGGTGACCGATGGATTACCTGAGCCAAGGGGTATGAGAGTTTCGGTGCTGGCTGCTAATGAGTCGGAGCCGGGAGTATTCTACGCGCTCAACAACGAGGGCATTTTCCGCTCAACTGATGCGGGCTTAACCTGGAAAGCGCTGGATGTGGAGTGGCCGCAGCGCTTCCGCAAGCAACATCCCCAGGGGTTAGCCGTAGTTGAATAAGGAGACAAAATGGTATGAGCGAGGAGACAATAGCCTCTCATAAAGGCGATGGTTTACTGTCATCACTTGCCGGCCATAAATTTATCCAGCTCACAACCTTCCGTAAGAACGGCGAGCCTGTAGCAACGCCGGTCTGGTTTGTGGCCGAGAACGGCAAGCTCTACGTGACAACCAACGGCAACGCAGGAAAAATGAAGCGCATACGCAGCACCGGGCGCGTGCTGCTTGCGCCAAGCGATCCCCGTGGAAAGCCCCTTGGTGAGCGGGTCGAGGTCCGCGTGCGCGAGGTGCCCCAGGAGCAGCATCGCGACGTTCATGCTCTATTAGCCCGCAAGTATGGCTTCCCCTACCGCGTGTTTGCGTTCATACACATCTTTATCGGATGGAAGCGCAAGGCAAAACGAACGTACCTTGAGATCGAGCCAGCATGATCTACTCAAAGGTCAACAGCACCTTGCCGAAGGGCCGGCCCTCCATCAGGTAACGCTGCGCCTCTGCCGCCTGCTCCAGTGGAAACGTGCGGGCGACAAGAGGCTTGACGCGGCCTTCCGTCCAGAAATTGAAGATGGTACTGAAAGCCTGCTCGCGTATCTCGGGCGGCGTGGTGACGGTGCGATGGCCTATAATGTGAGGCTCCTTGGCCAGGAAGTCGCGGGGAATATTGAATCGCGCCTCCGAGCCTGCCGAATCACCTATCAGCACGATTATGCCTCCCACCTTGATCGATGCCACCACCTCTCCAAGAATATGCCCACCCAGGCTGTCTATCGCCAGGTCAACGCCTTGATTGTTGGTCAAGCGTGCCACACCATCACGCAGCCTCTCCTGCGACAGATCGATCACATCCTCGTAGCCAAGTTCGCGGGCCTTTTTCGCTTTTTCGGAAGACCCAGCTGAGGTGATAACGCGAGATGCGCCCTGAACAAGGGCAAGCTGGATGACGGCATTCCCAACGGAGCCGCCTACGCCGGGCGATAAGACCACCTGCCCCGGTTGAAAGCCGCCCTTGTATGTGAGAGCGAGTTGAGCCGCCTCGTAACCGGTGCGCAGCGCGGCTGCTTCCAACTCGCTCTTGCCGTCCGGGATAGGTTGAAGGGCCCGGGGAGCAGTTACTACATACTCCTGCCATGTCCCGCCGCGCGGGAGAAAATAGCCGCTCTTGAACATCACGCGCGTGCCTATCGGAATAGGTGACTCCCCTGCCACGACAATGCCCGCGCCTTCGTTCCCCAGGATAATGGGCGGCTTCTTCCCCATGGTCACGATGCCCCGGCGCATCACGTCGTCCAGCGGGTTAATGGCCGCGGCAGTCATCTTCACCAACACCTGCCCCAGTTCAAGTTCGGGTATGGGCAACTCGACCAGTTGCAGCCGATCATAGCCCCCAAAATCTGTCACTTGAATAGCTCTCATCACGCTTCTCCTATGACAAAACCGAATACACGCTGCCAGCGGAATCGCTCAGGTATTCGCAGGTCAAGCTGCTGCCACGTCACTCCTGTATCGACCGAGCGATAGATGCCCCTGCCGCTGGCGGCATAGAAGGTACCGGGCCGGTGTTCATTGGTTGCCAGCACACATGCTCCCGTCCCCCTTGGTTCCGGCAGTCCCTCAGTAACCATCTGCCAGGGAGTACCGGTCGTGCGACGGTAAAGAAAAGATTCGGCGAATGCAGGGAAATGGGCCTGATTGGGGCCAATCGCTGCCGAAGCGACTATGGTATCAGGGTCTCCCGGATCAACAGCTAATCCCCACAGGTAGTGATGCTGCTCCAACCCTTCTGTTTGTGTCTGCCAGGTAGCTCCACCATCACGCGATTCAGCATAGCCGCCACGTGTGAGCACGGGATACTGGCGGCCCTTTTCATCCTTGCCAAGAATCAGGCCATCTCCACCGGCTGCCTCGTAGACACGTCCCGGCGCCTTCTTATGCGTTCTCAGTGTGTGACCATCGAACTGCGCACCCGGCTTGTGATCTTCCCACGTTTGCCCACCGTCAAGCGTGCGCATGACCCCACCCTGTTCAATGGCGAGAAAAAGGCGTCCCGGCTCCACGGGATCAGGTTCGATCCAGCGCACATGATGGGTGTACGGACGAGGGGGAAAGCTCCAGATCGGCTTCGAGGGGATATCCTGCAAGGCTCGCAGTTCCTGCCAGCTCTCACCGCCATCCTCCGAGCGAAACAAGGCGCTCGGCTCAGTTCCCACCCACAGCAGACCATACTTGCCTACCCGCTCGATAGGGCTGATCGCCACCGACATCACCTCTGCATACGGGATACCTTCTCCTGCAGGCTGCCAGGTCTCCCCAAAGTCATCGCTGCGCCACAGTCCTTTGCCAAAGGTGCCGCAATACATGCGACCGGCTCTATGTGGGTCCTGCGCGATGCAATACGTTGGCAGCCCATCCAGTCGAAGCTCAAGCTGCCAGCGCCCCTTTTGCTCCTGCGCTACCAGGAGTGCATCCTCCATAGCGATATATAAGGTTGTCATGGCTGTTCCTCACAAATATCCATGTTCTCGATAGTACCGCTCCGCACCTGCATGAAGTGGAATCGGCACCGACCGGCACATCTCTTCAGGCTGCATAGGATAATGCAGCGCGCTCTGGTTGAGCGGGAGCGAGGTATAGCGGGACTCGAAAGCCTGCCGGTCCTCGACAATGATGCTCGCCGCCAGGTACGCCACCTCCTCCGGTACGTCCTCACGTGTCACGATCAGCCACTGGCTGAAGTCCACGCAAGGGATGGGCTGCGTTACTCCCGGCAGTTCCCCAGGCTCAACATTGGCACGCTCGAATCCATAGTGGTGATACAGGCCCTCCAGGATGAGCCGGTGGATGGGGAAAAGCCGGTACGATTTCTGCCCAAGCTTCGGCCAGAGCGTGATGGCTTCAAAGAAGAGCGCATCCGCCTCTCCACTCGCGAAGCGCTCCAGTGCGGGAAACGGCGTCTCCGAGCAAAGCCATTGCCCACCCCATTGCTCAAGGTCTTCCCACATCATGCTGTGCGCATTGAGAATCTTCTCGACGGTGTAGCCGATCATGTTGATGCCATCGTTGATACCTGTTGCGATGCGCAGCGGCGGGCGCTTAGCAACCAGTTCAGGCAGTGAACGAACGCCATAGCGCTCAGAGGCCCCGGTGCTGATCGCCAGCAATAATCGATCGCGGTGCGGAAGGGCCGCAAGTGAGCGTAGTTGTGGATGGGTTTCGGGATACGGCCCCAGGCCCTTGAAGGCCATGAGCGCGTTCACACCTGGCGTAGTGATGGCGATATCTACTGTGCCATCAAGCACGGCATTCACATTATCGAGCATACCTCGCCCGGTGTAGATGACGAAGGTCGAGTTTTTGGCCGTGCGCCAGCGCATGCCCGTCGCAATCCAACCACAGGCGCTGGTGAGGTTGTCCATGCCCCAGCCGCCCATAAAGCGCAGGTAAACTTCCAGGTCGCTTTTGCCCCAGTTCAGTTCGGTACTCATCAATCAGACCTCTTTAGAGGATGGAGTATCAGGATCAAAAAACATCATGTGTCACGTGTGGTCTCGGCGAAGAGGCTTTCAATGCCCGGACGCGAATCGAGCTGCCCTTCGTAGTGCAGTTGCTCAATAAGCACCTCGAGCATTGTCCGATTCGCGCTTATGCCGGAAGGATAAGGGTCTGTACCAAAGATCGCTGCCTGCCGTGCGAAATCCCCGCTGGGAAACAGCAAATAGGCTTCGGCAGCTTGCAGTGCCGACTTATAGGATTGTTGCTTGGCCTCCTCAAACATATCGTAGAGCGCTCGCGCCAGTTGGGGTTGCCGAGCCAGCAAGCGTCGTTGCACGATCACGGTGTGATTGACCGGTGTCGTGCCGGTCTTGCGAGCAAATTCCGTAATCAATTGCCGGGCCTGCTCTGAATCTAATAGTTTGCGCACATGCTGCCCTTCGCTCACCGGTGCAACCGAGTAGTCACCAAAAGCCGCGTCAATTTCACCCCGCTTGAGCATTTCGTTTAACGTCGTGCCAGGTTCCAGTTCGAGCACACGTACCTCACGCCCGGGCGGCGGTTCGTGAAAACCGATCAGCGTGCTGTGACGCTGAGATGGAGACCGGCCATTGATCCAGGTAATATCTTCCGGGCGGATTCCGTAAAGTTGCCACAGCATGATGCGCATCCAGATCGAGGCGGTCATGTTGTAATCCGGGAGGCCAATCCGCTTACCGGCCAGGTCGGCCCAGCTTCGAATGCCGGCATGTTCGTTAACGCAGAGTTCCAGCGGTAGGAATGCCTTAGAGAGGAAGATAGGGAGAGATGTCCATCCCAGGTGCGTCCATTTCGGCCTGTCGTTGACAACCAGGTAGCCCGACAGCGAGAACTCGAACACATCAAACGGGTTCTCGCCGAGGTGCCGGAGATTGAGGGCGGCAGGATGCCCAAATTCCCAGTCGAACTCTATGTCCTCCGTCCCAACGCTGCCATCAAGCAGCGGCTGAAGGCGTGGGTTGTGCATAAAGGCGGCCTTCAAGCGCATAGGTGTCTCTCTCCAGGATTACAACGAGAGCTTCAGCAATCTGGCGGCATTGCCTCCCAGGATAGCGCGTTTGTCTTCATCGCTGATCGGCAGCTCCTGCACCAGTCGCTTTGCTTTTGGTAGTAAAGGCAGAAGTGGCGGGGCATCGCTGCCAAACATTACGTGATCAACTCCTACCGTCTGGATGCCACACATCAGAGCGGGAGCATGATAGCTCACACTATCCATGTAGAGCTTGCGCAGGTAATAGCTCGGCGCGTGAGAGATAAGCAGCGGTTCATACGTACCGAGGAAATGCGCAAAGTCGCCCAGTTCATAGGCGTAATCCATACGTCCGATGACTTCGCAGATGCCGCCGCCCAGGTGAGCGCCCACAAACTTCAAGTCCGGCAACTGCTCGAAGACGCCGCGCACGATCATGCGTGCAATCGCCAGGCATTCATCGAATGGTCGCCCTATGCTCGAGGTGAGGCGGTACATGCGCATGCATTCTTCGCCGAAACTCGAGGCCGGCGCGTGAATCATGACGGGCACATCCAGACTGTTGATGAGTTCAAAGAATGGGCGGGCGCGGTCCTCATCTGGATATGCCCCCTGGTGGCTGGAATTGATAAAGACCCCGTGCAGGCCATACTCGCGAATGGCCCGTTCGAGTTCCTTGAGAAACTCGTCCCCGCCACCAGGAATCGAACTGGTGAAGACCACGACACGATCTGCATAGCGCTGCTGCACCCCGGCGGCGTACTCATTCCAGCGTTTGATGGCCGAGAGCGCCTGCGAGTCCGACATCGTCTTGAGATAATGGATGGGATTGGTGACGACGCAGAAGTCGATGCCGGCCCGCTCGTGCGCATCGAGCAGCTTCTCGATGGTGAGCGGGCAGTCACCTCGCCATTCAGGTGCCGCAGCTACCTCCGGTGGGTAGATATGCGCGTGCCAGTCGATGACCGGCGAGCGGTTCTCCCCTGAATTGTTCAATTGGCTACGCTGAGCGGGTGAGATTTCGCTTCCTGCCATCCGTTATTCTCCTGGTAGGCTTGCTCACGATAGAAACCGAACGGCTCCTGCATTGGAAAGTCGCTATACGAGAAGAGCACGACTTCTTCATCGCCTGCGACATGCTCATGCCAGGCCCAGGTCGGAACGACGAAGATATCGTTCTGTTCCCAATCATGACGCTGGCCGTTGATTACACTATAGCCGGAGCCGCGCGCAACGCAGTAGACGGTGCTGGTGGTATGACGGTGCGCCTTCGTATGCGCTCCCGGCTTGAGCAATTGCAGGTAAGCCGCGATGGTGGCAAGGACATGCCCACCCGTTACCGGGTTGACATACTCGACAATCGTGCCATCATACGGGTCTTGTTCGGTCGCCTGAAGGTTCTTCAAGGCCTCGTAGGTGGGCTGCCACTTGTAGACACACAAAGGCGAGAATGGCGTCGTGGGCCGGTTCTTGACGGGAAGCACGCTTGCAGTGCCAAAGGTGTTCAGCGACTCGCCCTCTGGTCTTGTCACAGGCTGCGCCTCGTCGATTTCCTCGTAAAAGATGGGGCGTAAAGCGTTGACAAATGGAAAGTCGAGGCCATCCAGCCAGACCATCGGTTCGCTTTTGCCCTCGTGCCCGTGATCGTGCCACTTCCAGTTAGGTGTCAGCACCAGGTCGCCTACCTCCATAAAAATCTTCTCACCCTCTACCACCGTGTAAGCGCCATGCCCGCTGAGCATAAAGCGCAGGGCCGAATAGGAGTGCCGGTGCGCGGGCGCGATCTCGCCTGGCATTAACATCTGCAGCGATGCCACCAGGGATTGGGTAGCTCCCACGAAGCGCCTGCCCGGGTTCTTGAAGGTGATCGCCCTCCGCTCGGCGCCCTCGCCCAGTTTGACAACCTCGACCGACTTCCGTAGCAGGGGCAGCAAGTCTTTATAATGCCAGACGTACCCAACCTCGTCCGGTTTCGGCTCGGTCTGCTGCGACTCCGCCAGCTTCCAGAGAGGGATAACGTTAGCCTGCTCCAATGACTGGTAATACTGTGCAGGATTGACTGCTGTAACTTCGCTCATAAGAGTGTCCCTTTCTCGAATGCTTCAGAAACGTGGCAGGGCAAGCCCTACCTGCCTATCTTTAAACGCATCACGATCCTGTAATACGGGAGCATCATCTTGAAATACAGGAAAAGCGTATCACCGCTATGCTCTTCCTGTCAAGCGCGAACGCATCCTTTAGCTTACGGCAGGAGCGCTTGCAGCCTCCCGCGTAGATGCCTTGAAATGCGGCATCACATGTTTTGCGAAAAGTTCGATTGTGCGCATAGCCTCGGCTTCCGAGATATTGCCAAAGGTGACCTGCATCGAAGGTTCCATCTCACCGAAGAGGCCGCGCAAGTAGTTGATGTGCTCCACCACATCATCGGGCGTCCCTACAAAGGCCGTACGATTGTCGAGATTCGTCTTCCAGGTCTGTGAGGAGATGGCGGAGACGAGTTTGTCGTAGCCGGGATAACTGAGCGAAGAGGTATTCTTCCAGCCGCTGACAGCCTCGGTAAAGACTTCGAGGTAGGTGGTCATGGGACGTTTGTAGCCCTCGATGGCCTCTTCGCGCGTCTCGGCTATATAGCAGTGGAAGGACATCTGAACCTGCTCTTTACCCGGTTCATGCCCCGATTCGCGCCATGCCTGTCGGTAGGCCTTCACGAAGTTGCTGGTGCGCTCAAGGCCACCCGCGTAGGGCACGATCATCAGGTTGTAGCCCTGCCGACCGGGCCAGGTGAACGACTCTTCCGAGGATATCGCCGCTATCCAGATCGGCGGATGAGGCTTCTGGTAGGGGCGCGGCATGGAATGTACGTCGCGAAGATGATGGAAGCGCCCATCAAAGGTCACACGATCTTCCGTCCATAGACGCTTGATGACCTCAATGCCCTCCTCGAAGCGAGCGCGGCTCTCATCCATAGGTATATGGAACGCTTCGAACTCATCGGGGATGAAGGCACGTCCGAATCCAACATCCAATCGACCCTGGCTAATGTTGTCCAGCATCGCCAGCTCACCTGCTAGCTTGATAGAATTGTTGAACGCGGGGATCACCGCTCCTGTGATGGGACGCATATGCTTCGTGCGGGCCGCGATAGCCGCCAGCAGAATGCCTGGATTGGTAGAGTAGCCTCCATATTCGTGAAAATAGTGCTCGACGGTCTTGACCGAGTCAAAGCCTAGCGCATCGGCTCGTTCGCAGATACGCAGCGTCTGGGCAAAGTAATCCGCCGCCGATAGTTCGCTTGAGCGAAAGGCGGGAAAAAAGTTGAGGCCAAACTTCATAAAAGATATCTCCTTTCTATCTCACATAGATATCCATCCGGCCTATTTTCTCGATCTCAAAGGTCATCCTATCCCCGGCAGCAATCTTCCCTACACCGGGTGGCGCACCGGTGCTGATGACATCGCCAGGATTGAGCGTCATGATCCTGGAAATATAGGCAATCATCTGCGGTATCTTGACCTGCATTTCTCTCGTGTTCACATCCTGGCGTGGTTCATTTTGAGCATTCAGCCACAGCCGGATACGCAGGTCGTGCGGGTTTCCTACTTCGTCGGCGGTCACCAGCCAGGGGCCGATAGGCGTAAAGCCATCGTAGGATTTGCGAGTAGAGCGATCACCCTGACCCCGTACTGTTATGTCAAGTACTCCGGTATAGCCCAGGACGTGTTCCAACGCCCGCTCTTCAGGAATGTTTTTTCCGCCCTTGCCGATGATGAAACCTAGTTCTGATTCGTGATGGATTTCGGCATCACCAACATCCGGCAGTTCAATCGCATCGCCCGGACCAATAATCGAGCTGGGAGCTTTGAGAAAAACTCCAAATTCCAGCATCCAGGCCTCATAGGGGCCCCTTGCGGTCATCTCACCTACATGAGCGGCGTAGTTAGCGGCCGCGGCCACAATCTTCTGAGGCCAGAGCACCGGAGCATTGAGCTTGACTTGAGAGAGCGCTACTTCCTGGCCTCTTGCAGCCTCGGCCTCGATGCGTGGCCGCATCTCATCAAAGTCGTGGCACAGGCGCAACCACCAGTTGGGCGCGTAACCATTATCCCAGTGCGGTAGCGCCGCCGTCACGTCGATCATCTGTTCGCCTTTGAGAACCCCCAGGCGATTGCCATTAAAGAGCGCTAATTTCACCGCATCTCTCCTCGTGTACATGGAAGCAAATGGTAAAACTCAACCCTACAATGTACATCTCAATTGCTCTTGCTCAAGCACGGCTCGGAATTGGTTGAGCAGTAGCGCGAGCGGAAATACAGCAGCGGCTGCGACTCCTGCCCATCCGCACCCGTTATATCGTTATAGTGCATGTCGATGACCTCGCCCAGAAAGAGCGTATGATCACCACCCTCGTACTGTGCCACTACCCGGCACTCCAGGTATGCCATCGCCTCGTCAAAAAGTGGAACGCCCGTCTCGCCCGTGTGCAGCTTGATATCGGCAAAGTTTTTCCCTTCGCCCGTATCCTTGCGAGCAAAACGCTCCGAAAGGTACTGCTGTTGCGCCGTAAGGATGTTCACGCCGAAAGTATGGCTCTGAATGAGGATCGGATACGTTTGCGAAACGTTATCAATGCTGATCAGCACCAATGTGGGATTTAGCGAGACCGAGCAAAAAGCACTGACAGTCAGGCCATAGAACCTGCCCTCAAGTACGGTTGTCACGACAGTGACACCGGTAGCAAAATGAGCCATGGTACGGCGAAATTCGGCAGGAGTGACAGGCATTGCTACCTCCAGGCGCTGAGCAAAGGATGCCTTATAAAGGCCCTATGCGACGGCAATAATAGTTCCACGTGTTCTGTATGGCTTCAGGATGATACATCTTTCGCTTCGCCAGGCATTCCTCGTCGCCGGTATAGCGCAGGTGCTGGCTCGATGCCAAAGCCAGGAGCTGAAGTTGGCTCGCCCGCTCCAAATTGAGCGCTGCAATCACAGCCAGCTCGATAGTCTCAGCGGCAACCACGATGCCGTGATTGACGAGGTAGCACGCTAGCGCATTCCCCAGCGTAGCCGCAACGGCCTCACCAAGCTGTCGTGTGACAATCAGGTTAGAAGTCATGGTGAAGCGCGGCACGTCCGGAGGAGTAAACATGCAGCCCTCATGCGAGATCGCCCGCAATGGCTGCTCAGTCGCGGCAAAGGCGATAGAGTAGGGTGGGTGCGTATGAATGACACACCGGATTTCAGGACGAGCGCGAAAAATCTCCGTATGAATCGGGTATTCCAGGTGACGAGGGAATTTACCTTCAAGCACCTGGCCGTCAAGGTCCATGCGGATAAGCATTTCGGGGGTGATTTCATCCAGTCCCATCCCTGCCGGTTTCATCCAGAAATTTTCGGCTCCAGGCAAACGATGGGTCACGTGCCCATAAATCGCATCATTCTGTCCGTTAGCAGCCAGAATGCGACAGGCATAGGCAAGCTCGCTACGCAGCTCCATGCTTTCCCCTGAAAATAATGCCATAGATACCTCTCCGGTCTCGTCCTTCACATCTTTTGCCGAGTACATACTTCCCCTTTCAGAAACCTGTACTTTCTGAACATTATGTCTTATAATATGAGACGGATATCTTGATTTATAGGAAACATAGCATCTAGCAGAGCATTTGTCAAGATATTGGCAAAGCCGCAATCACCAAGAAGGGAGATCCAAGAATGGCAGAATCTTCACTTCCCGGCGACGCTCGTATTCCAGCCGACCTTTCGGCATCCGATGTTCGTGCGACTGATCTTCCCGAAGCCTTGCAGGCTCCAACTCGGAGAGTCGGTGCGGGCTTCCAGGTTCTCTTCCTGCTGGCGAATATCGTTACCTGGCTTGCTAAGTTCCCTTTCACACAAATCGTGCTACCCCTGCAAATCCTGGCATTTGATCCCGGCAATAAAGTGGCCGACCTGGCTATCATCACCGGTGTCGGATCATTCTTCGGCCTCGTTGTTAACCCTATCGCAGGGGCTTTAAGCGATCGTACCACCAGAGCGTGGGGCCGCAGGCGACCCTGGCTCATCGCAGGTGGATTGCTTTCCGCGGTGGTCCTTGTACTGCTTGCCTATGCGCCCGGCGTGATTGGCCTGCTCATCGAATGGATCGTCTACCAGATCGTTGTCAACGCGGTACTGGCGGCCCTGCTCGCGACCATTCCCGACCAGGTGCCACGCAGCCAGCGCGGGACCGTCTCAGCCTATACCGGCCTCTCCTACCCGCTTGGACTGATCCTGGGCACGCTATTGGTAACGCGCGTGCTGAAATCGGCGATTGCTCCTTCGTACTACGTAATTGCCGCTATTTTCCTGGTAGTCATAGTGGCCTTTGCCTTGATATTGCCCGACAAGCAACTGGCAAGGGGAATCATGCCATCATTTCATCTGGGTAGGTTCCTCGCCAGCTTCTGGATCAGCCCCAGGCGCTATCCCGATTTTGCCTGGGCCTGGATCACCCGCTTCCTGCTGATTATGAGTTCGGCTGTCGTCACCGTCTACTTGCTCTACTACCTGCAAGATGTGCTACATTTCAGCACCGGCCTTGCTGCCCAGCGTGCAACCACCTTCAACAGCATCTACGGCGTCATACTCATTGTCTTCGCCTTCCTCAGCGGCTTCGTCTCAGACAGAATCCAGCGCCGCAAAATCTTTGTGATGAGCGCAGGCATCATTGTCGCTGTATCGATGCTCATCCTCGCCTTCGTTACCTCTTGGGCCGGGGTGCTCGTGGCTGCCGCCATCTTTGGACTTGGCTATGGCGTCTATATCGCCGTCGATATCGCGCTTATCACCGAAGTGCTCCCTTCGGCCGGCGACCGTGGCAAAGATATGGGCGTCTTCAATATTGCCAACTCGCTGCCACAGGTGATCGTTCCAATCATAGCCGTCATCACCGTCAGCTCTTTCCACAATTACAGTGTACTCTTTGTCGTCGTAGCGATTGCCGCCGTCCTGAGCGGCGTATTGATCGCCCCAATCAAGGGAGTTCGTTAAGTATATACAACCCGGTATACCCTGAAAGGAGAAAGTCGTATGACACGATTGTATATAGCCATGCAGAATTCACTGGCGATAGTGATCGGCCACAACGGGAGCTGGAAAACAGAGGTAAAACTCGACGGCATGCCAGTTTATGATGTAGCTGTAGACCCGTTGAATTCCGATCGCGTCTATGTGGCTACTATGGGGAACGGAGTTTTGCGCAGCGATGACGCGGGTGAAACCTGGCATCCCGTCGGCCAGGGCATTACGCACGATGTGGTGATGTCAATCGCCGTCAGCCCTATCGAGCGCATTGGCAAATACGCCGTGGTCTGGGCAGGAACCGAGCCGAGCGCCCTGTTCCGCTCAGAGGATGGTGGTGAAAGCTGGCAGGAGAGACCGGCGCTGCTCGATCTTCCGTCGAAGCCAACGTGGAGCTACCCACCCAAACCCGATACACACCACGTGCGCTGGATTCAACCGGACAGCCATGATCCGGGTCTCATCTTTGTTGCCATCGAACAGGGCGGCATCATGCGCAGCCTGGATGGTGGCCTGACCTGGGAAGACCGCAAACCGGGAGCGCAGCGCGACGGTCATACGCTGAGAACGCATAAGCTGGCTCCCGGGCGTGTCTATGAGGCGGCGGGGGGAGAAGACCCGCAGTTCGTGACCGAAGAGTTGGGAAGGTACGTTGTCATGTCGCGAGGCGGCTATGCCGAGACACGCGATGGCGGGGCAACCTGGGAAACCATTACAGATGGGCTTGACCGACACTATCTCTTTGGCCTGGCCGTTGACCCCGGCGACCCCGACATCATTGTCGCTTCAGTGACACGGGGACCCGAGCAGGCCCATAGGCCACCAACATCCGAATCGTTCATCTATCGTCGCGCTCATGGTAAACCGTGGGAGCTGGTTAGCGAGGGCCTGCCCGCTGCAAGAGGAACGCTGGTGTACTCCCTGGCTTCCAACGAAGACGAGCCCGGCATATTCTATGCCGCGACCAACAAGGGCGTCTTCCGCTCGGCAGATGCTGGCAAGACCTGGAGGCAACTTGATGTGGGCTGGCCTGAGCGCTATCGCATGGCTCATGCGCGTGGCATGCAGGTCATCTCTTAAGTCGGAGTGTAACCATGCCAACAACGCAACAGGAAGAAATGGCGACCGCGGGATGATGCCATGCAGCACTTCTGCCATGTCGCGTTCGGTTTTGGCTCGCCGAATCCTTTCTGTTATCGATATCAGCCTTATTCTAATGAGGGCGGACCTGCCTCCGCCCCATCCATTCTTGACACATATATGGCCGGGTGATACCATAATTCCAAAATTACAGGATACGTATCCTGAATAGCAGGAATCTTATAGATAAGTACCATGAAACAAGATCTAACCCGCACTCCAGAAACCACTGCATCGCAGGGACGTAACGCCACTGCTGATCGCGCCATTGACGTATTATTGCTCTTCAACGAGCAGCAGCCAGTACTGACAGCAGAAGACATCTCCGAGCAACTGGGTATGCCACGCAGCACAACCTATCGCTACCTGCAAAGCCTGCGCTCGTATGGATTAGTCGAGGAAAACGATAGCAGCGGTGGATTTCGCCTGGGACTGGCGGTATTCCGCCTCGCCCGCGCCGCTCGCCAGGGCATGGGCCTCTCCGAGGTCGCGCTTCCCATTATGCACGAACTGGCTGCTCAGACAGGCGAGACAGCGCTGCTGACCCGGCGCACGAATTCGCACGTTGTCTGTATAGAA
Organism: Ktedonobacteraceae bacterium; assembly: GCA_035653615.1. NCBI lineage: Bacteria > Bacillati > Chloroflexota > Ktedonobacteria > Ktedonobacterales > Ktedonobacteraceae > Ktedonobacteraceae bacterium. The sequence goes on from DASRBN010000012.1 coordinate 154,513, forward strand.
CGCGTTGAAAGCCAGCAGCGGGTGCGCCTCTCTTACGAGCGAGGGCAGGTGCTGCCGCTGCACGCCGGAGCATCGGCGAAGGTGCTGCTCGCATATCTCGACCCGGAAGAAATCGAGGCCATTCTCAGCAACGGCCCATTTCCCCGCTATACCGAGCACACCATGACCGATCCCGACACCCTCCGCAGGCAACTCGAGGTCATTCGCAGCAGAGGATACGCGATGAGCGAGGGAGAGGTTGATGATGGCGTGCGGGGCGTGGCTGCTCCCATCTTTGATACACATAAGCGCGTCGTGGCCGGTTTGAGCGTGGCAGGACCAGCGTTTCGTATCAATGATGATGTTTTGCCCGGCGTTATTCAGGCCGTGCAGGAGGCCGCCAATCGCATCAGCAGTCGCATACGCGAACTCGATCTGTAATGTACGCGGACCGCTTTCTGGAGCACTTCAAGAGTTCTTCAAGCAGGCCAGGGCTATACGCGCCGGGACCGCAAACAAACAGGAGATACTTCTAGAGGAGGCACATGCATGATGAAAACGCTCGAAGGTTTTGCACCCTATCCTCCAGAATTTATCGCTCGCTATCGAGAAGCAGGCTACTGGGAAGACCGCTCAATGGCCGATTTCTTCGCGGAGGTCTGCCAGCGCTTCGCACCTCGCATTGTGCTGGTAGCGGGGGATGAACGCATCACGTATGGTGAGCTGGATGCCCGGGCAGAGCGACTCGCGTTGCACTTGCTCAAGCTGGGTTTGCGCCCCGGTGACCGTTTCGTCTTGCAGCTCCCGAATGTGCCGGAATTCGTCTATTTCTACCTTGCGCTCCAAAAAGCCGGCATCATGCCTGTAATGGCCCTGCCGCCTCATCGCTATACGGAGATCAGTCACTTCGTCAAGCTGAGTGAAGCGGTTGGATACGCTCTCCCCGAACGCTTAGGCAACTTCGAATTCGCTGCTATGGCCGAAAGAATTCGAAGTGAGAATCCGCACCTGCGCTGGGTATTTGTCCTGGGCGATACCATCTTTCCCGAATCGATCTCCATCCGGCATCTTCTGCAAACTGAGAGCGGGCTTCCTAAAGAGCGACTGGCCCACATCGAGATTGATCCCCTGCTTCCCGCCCTGTTCCTGCTCTCAGGCGGTACGACAGGCGTACCCAAGCTCATCCCGCGCACGCACAACGACTACATTTACAACTCGAAGGCGGCGGCCGCTATCAACGATATTCATCCAGATGATGCGCTGCTGCTTGTCTTGCCCATGGCCCACAATTTCCCGCTGGCATGTCCCGGCATGCAGGGCTTCCTGATGCATGGCGCTCGCTGTGTCCTCAGCACTTCGACCCAGGCCCAGGATGTGTTCTCGCTGATTGAGCGCGAAAAAATTACCCATCTCGAACTGGTTCCCACGCTACTCATCCGTCTGCTGAACGATCCTTTGCTCAAGGAGTACGACCTGTCGTCTGTCCGCATCGTCAATACAGGGGGTCAGAAGCTCCAGCCCGAGGTAAAGCGGCGTACAGAAGCGCTCATTCCTTCCTGCAAGGTGCAAGAAGTATTCGGTATGGCCGAGGGGCTGCTCAACTACGTACGGCTTGATGACCCGGATGAACTCCGCTACGAGACCGTGGGCCGGCCGGTCTCTCCCGGCGATGAACTGCGGCTGATCGACGACGAGGGCAACGAGGTGCCTGAGGGGGCAACCGGAGAACTGCTTGTCCGGGGTCCGTATACCCTGCGTGGCTATTTCCGTGCCCCCGAACACAACGCAAAAGCGTTCACTCCCGATGGTTTCTACAAGACGGGAGACCTGCTCAGGCGTCACCCATCGGGCAACTACATCGTCGAAGGTCGCAAGAAAGACTTGATCAACCGGGGCGGTGAAAAGATCAGCGCGGAAGAAATTGAGAACCTCATGCTCGCTCATCCCGCTATTCTAAATGCGGCATGCGTACCCATGCCAGATCCGATGTTAGGAGAGCGCGTGTGCGCCTTCGTGATCCTGCGCCCAGGAATGACCCTCATGCTTGAGGAGTTGACAGGCTTCCTCCTCGCTAAAGGTATCGCGAAATTCAAGCTTCCTGAGCGCCTTGAAGTTGTGGACGATTTCCCCATGTCGAAGTTCGGCAAGGTGGCGAAAAACGTGCTCACACAGCAAGTGACTGAGAAACTTGCGCAAGCTCAGGTATGAGTGGCCTGGCCATCAGGCCACTTTTAAATGGTGCATAACTGGAGGAAGACGATGATCGATCTCTCTGGCAAGGTTGCGCTCGTACCAGGCGGCAGTGGTGGCATTGGAAGCGCAGTCTCACGCGTTCTCTCCGAATGTGGAGCAGATATTATCGTTGGGTATCGCTCAAACAAGGAACAAGCAGAACAAATTGTCGAGGAAGCCCGCCGACTTGGAAGACGGGCTCGTGCTGATGAGATCGATGCCACAAGCTTGAGCAACGTACAGCGCTGGATCGATGCGACACTCAACCAGTACGGGAAAATCGATATCCTGGCCAACTGCGTCGGCTGGCATGGACAATTTCGACTTCTGAAAGACCAGCCACCAGAAGAGTGGAGGCGCATCATCGATATCGAGCTGATGTCATGCATCTATTTCGCTCACTCTCTCCTGCATGCCATGCTTGCCAGATCATCTGGACGCATCATCACGATAAGCTCAGATTCCGCTAAAGCAGGTGAGACGGGGGCTGCTATCAGTTCTGCCGCACGAGGTGGCGTCAATGCCTTCTCCAAGGCGCTGGCTCGGGAGGTAGCGGCCAATGGTATTACCGTCAACACCGTTTGTCCTGGGCCTGTGCAAACTCCTGCTCTTCAGGAGATGCAGGAGGCCGAAGGCGTGGGAGCTAAGATCGTTGCTGCTCTTATCCGGCATATTCCTATGAAACGTGTTGCAGACCCACGCGAAATCGCCAATGTTGTTGCCTTTCTCGCCTCTGACGAAGCAAGCTTTATCACAGGTCAAGCAATTAGCGTCAGTGGAGGCCTCACAATGTCTTGACGAGGAGAACGATTATGCGGGCTATCGATATACACTGTCATCCTATGACAAAGGAGTGGTTCAAGGCATTCGGCACGTTTACACCTGCGCTTGAAAACATGTTTCATGTGAGCCTGCGTGAGAAAACCGAAGCTGAGATGGCTGAGGATTTCCGTCGTGCCAACGTGCTGGCAATGATGATTGCATGGGATTCCGAGACCGCAACAGGCGCGGGTATCATCTCCAATGATTGGGTTGCCAGCCTTACACAAAAGTTCCCGGATGTATTCTTGCCCGGCTGGGCAGTCATCGATCCATGGAAAGGCGATGCGGCGCTCCAGGAACTCGAGCGCGCACTGACGCAACTTGGACTCAAAGGAGCCAAGTTCCAACCACCGGTCCAGGCCTTTTTCCCTAACGACCAACGCTTTTATCCGATCTGGGACCTCTTACAGTCACTTGGTGCCCCAACGCTCATTCATACTGGCACGACGGGACTGGGCGCCGGTATGCCAGGGGGTGCAGGCATTCATCTGAAATACGCTCAACCTCTAGCAATTGATGATGTGGCGGCGGACTTCCCCAACCTGACTATTATCGGCGCCCATCCATCATGGCCCTGGGTCGAGGAGATGATCGCCGTCCTCGTTCACAAAGCCAACGTCTATATGGATATCTCCGGGTGGCGACCAAAATATATCCCCGAAAGCCTCAAGCGCGAGATCAACGGCCGGCTGCAAGACAAAGTGCTGTTCGGCTCTGATTACCCATCTTTAGACCCGGGCCGCTGCCTTGATGAGTTAGAGCAGCAGGGTTACAAACCAGAGATAATCGAAAAAATCTTTTACAAGAACGCACAACGTGTGCTCAAACTGTAAGCAGTTGACAAGCCAGAGATCCGAGGAGTTACACTTCCACGACAGGCCTGGCACGATGGATGAGCAAATGAGCCAGACCCCACAAAGGAGCAAGGTGAATGCATATGAACGAGCCTCCAACAACTAAACTTCCTCTCTATGCTAAAGCTATCGATTGGGACACTTTCTTCAGCGATTACCCTGTACCGGACGTCTTTGCTGAAACTGTCTACCGGTGGCCAAGGGAAAGGATACTCGACCTTCAGAATCAGCGATTTATAAAACTCGTTGAGGATAGCTGGAAGAATCCCTTCTATCGAAGACGCTGGGAAGCCGCCGGTTTGAAGCCGGGTGATGTGCGCGACTTGAGCGATATCACAAAGCTCCCCACCTTCAATTCAGACGACATTAAAGATAATCAGCACGACTACCCACCTTTTGGTGACATCCAGGGCGTAACCCTGGCAAATCTAACATCCACTCCATTGAAGGTCCAGACGAGCGGGGGAACAACCGGCAAGCCCCGCCCTACACTCTTCGGACCAATTGAATGGGAAATGAATGCCCTTACCAGCGCACGTGGCCTCTACATTCAAGGCGCCCGTCCAGGAGATGTTCTCCAGATTCCCACGACTCCCTCGCTCGCTAACCTTGGTTGGGCCTATTATAAAGCAGCACACGATTACCTTGGCATACTTCCGCTAACGACTGGCAGTGGACTTGTGACTCCTAGCCGCCGACAAATTGAGATAGCCTTCGACTGGCATACTACCATCTGGACATGCTTCCCTGAATATTTGACCCAGCTCGCCAAAGTCTGCCATGATGAGTTTAATCGCGATATCCGCGAACTCGGCACAAAATTCATTGCCACATTCCTTGGCCCTGATGTAGAAGAGACATTGCGGCAGAAGCTCGAAACATTATGGGGATGTCCAGTCTACGATCAATACGGCACACATGAGATTGGCCTTGGAGCTTTTGAATGCCAGGAACAACAGGGACTGCATCTTATGGAAGATTGCGCGTATTTCGAGGTGGTCGATATTGAGACTGGAGACCCCCTACCTCCAGGGGAAATCGGTAATCTCGTAGTAACCCTCCTCTTCCGCAGGATTCCACCAATCATCCGTTTCAATGTTCGTGACCTTGGGCGCATCATCTCCGAGAGTACTTGTGGCTGTGGGAGCAGCTTCCGCCGCATGGATCATTTCCTCGGGCGCAGCGACGACATGGTCAAAATCCGTGGGGTCAATATTTACCCCATGGCCTGTTTACCGGCCGTCCAGAGTGACGCCCGGACAACAGGCGAATGGATCTGTATTGCGGACCGGACCGAAACAGAGGGCGTTATCCGAGACGAGATGACCGTACTCATAGAGACACGTCGTGACGCAGGAGATCTCACCGGTTTAACTGAGCAGCTCGAACGTAGATTGCATAATGATCTTGGTCTAAAGGTCAAAGTAGAACTCGTCGATGAGGGCGGTTTAGCCGAGGCGGCCAATCTCGGACGCGAAGGCAAACCAAAACGGTTGCTTGACCGCCGGTATGCACCTAAAGCTGAGAGGCAGTGAGTATCCTAAATACGCTCTGGTATTTACCTCTTAGCAGCCAGGTAAGCTTCATAACGCGCCATAAAACGCGGGGACTTCTGCCGCAGAGCCTCTTGATCGATGCGCCCACTTCGCGTCACATAGCTATACGTAAGAGCCAATGGGTCGAGGTCCATTTTCTCGTGAAAGGTCTCGTACCACGTATAGCTTTGTTGCGCGATGCTCAGTAACTTACCCGCCCCTGGCCTGCGTGCCTGCTCAAATGCCTGCAATGCCGCCGGAACATCCCCGGTTGCTGTGAACGCATTGTAGAGCGCAATCGCATCCTCGAGCGCCATGCGTGTCCCGGAGCCAATCGAGAAATGTACGGTTCGCAGGGCATCTCCCAGTAACACCACGTTTCGATAGTTCCAGTAGCGATTCGATACCACTCGAAAATTGAGCCAGACAGACTTATTCAAAAGAAGAGCATGCCCCCCCAGATCATCCTGAAAGATGTCCTCACAATAAGCGCGGCTCTCGGCCTCAGACATTTGCTCAAAGCCGGCTCGTCTCCACGTCCCGGCATCACACTCCACAATGAAGGTGCTGGTCGAATCACTATAGGGATAACAGTGAGCAACAAAGGCACCACCCCGGTAGGAGCGGAAGATCAACGACAGGGTATCAAAGAGTTGGTGCGTACCGTACCAGATATATTTGTTTGATAAGAGGCTTGTTGAGGGCTGGAAATGCTCGGCGTAATGCTGCCTGACGACACTGTTGACCCCATCAGCCCCAACCAGCAGATCATAGTCTGCGAATTCCGAGGCATCCGTGACTCGAGTCTCAAACTGCATTTCGACCCCATAACGCCGGCAGTGCTCCTGGAGAATACGTAACAAGGCAAGCCGTGCGATGCCAGAATATCCACTGCCATCAATGCGCACCTTTTCGCCCCGATGCACAATCGTCTGGTCATTCCACGTCTTCAACACTGCCTCAATATCAGTGTAAGATTCTGGATCACTATTTTTGAGAAACGACAGCGCCCGTTCCGAGAAGACCACCCCCCAGCCATAGGTGGCACCGGCGGGATTCTGCTCCACCACCTGAATCTGATGCGCAGGGTTGTGTTTCTTCATCAGCAGCGCAAAATACAAGCCCGCAGGTCCCCCACCGATGATGCCGATTCTCATGCATTCTTCCTTCTATCAAAGCAAGCCAGGTTCATTGCTTCCAACATCTGCTATCCTGGTCTATATTGTACCTCAAAACGATTACTCGCTAAGAGAGGCATACCCGAAGGAAGGATGTAGAGTAAGGGTAAAGTCCTGGAAAACGATAGACGCCGCTGGGACAGGTGACCTCATGATAATAACAGAACTGTGCGAAGACGGTCTGGATAGCGTTCCTACAGAGTACGAGCCGCTGAGATGCCCATCGCTATGTTCAATTTCACCGAATCGTTTCCTGCATATAGGCTGCGAAATCGTTCAAGGCGGCATGGCCAACAGGCCGTTCCATTCGCTCGCCTCGATAGAGAGCGAGGGCCTGGTGGATGAGCGGATGATACTGTTCAGGCAAATGGGCGAGTCCCCAGACCCCTCCTGCATCTTTGGAACGGATGGTGCCATCAGACAGGTAAGCAGAGGTGCGACAGGCGTTCAATACAAAAGAGATGGGGTCGTTGAGCGGATCACTCGATGCGGCCTGCATGGCTTTCACGAGCGCATCTCCAAAAGCGCGTTCTGGTAGGGTGGGGAAGGCCTCCGCGATAGGTTTCCCGTACAGACAGATGCCATGCCGATGAAGCACCGCGAGAGAGAGTGTGAGATGAGGGTTGCGCAGGATGCGCTCATTCCAGTGTTTCCAGGTACCATTGTGCAGGGCCTGTTGATCGTCCTCACGCCATGTTTCACTATAGTGAAGATCATAGGGCAGGGGATGATGGAAAGGGAAGATATCTTGCTCAACCAGGAAAGGGACGTCGAGCGGGCATGGCATCTTCGAGATGCGCAGAAGGAGTTCTATACTCCTGCGCTTCGTCTCCACATCCATCCTCTGGCGGGTCACCACGATCACATCGATATCGCTGCGGGTTGGATTGAAACCGCCCAGTGCCAGCGAGCCGTGGAGATAGATGCCGAGGAGATTCTGCTCCAGCACGCGTTGAAGCTCCGTTTGCAAGGTATTGACTTCAGCTTTTATAACTTTTGAACAGGTTGTCCAGTTGTATTGTCCCATGCTGTAACACTCCTTCTCTCCTGCTTCCCTCTCGCTCAAGCATAGTTTCTTCAGCTTCTGGAGTGACAAGCTCGATGGAGGCATCCTCATCGGTGCGAGCTGAGAAGAGTCTCGTCTCATTGGTGCCATCCATGAGCACATAGACAACTCCCCCGTCAGTGGCATTCACTCGCCCGGTTTCTCCTGTGCGCTTGATGCGCAGATGATCGCCTTCCTGAAAATAGGTTCCTTCTGCATTGGTTTCCATAGCTCTGTCTGCCTTTCTCAAAGAACGTGCGGTTCCCGCCGACCCAGGTGTTCGTCAAGCTTCTTTTGCTTCTTGTTCACGCTATCGGCATACATGTAAGCGTCATGGCGAACGGAGAACGACCGGACGATGCGGTCATCGGGTCCCGATTCTCCGTCAGCAGACGTGCGCTCACGGATCAAAAAAATCTGCTCCGTCAGACGCTGGACGTAGTAGCGGTCTTTCATTTCCTTAGACACGATCATGGTATTGATTCTGCCTCTTTTCCTCGGCTCGATTCCTGGAGTTACGAAACACCGTCAGGCTAAAAGCGGACGCGAAGAACGCGAGGGCGAGGAACAGGAATATGAGTGGTGGCATAGTGCATTCCTTTCTGCCGTATCCCTGCTCTTCCTGAAATCATGCTCCCGGGTGGGGAGAGGTGAATGCGAAGACGTGTGAGCCGTCGCGCCCCCGTAAAGTGGAGGTGCTTTGAATGTCGTTTCATACGAGGGACATGCTTCACGGGAAGAAGTAGGATACGAGCTAAGTATACACTATTTTTTACAACAATGCAACATTTATTTAACTATTTAAGTTTCATAGAATGGACCCCCATTAGTCCCAGAAATGAAGGTCCTTTCCGGTAGGAGAGGAGATTGTAAAAACCTCCCTCAATGTTACTGTGTCAGAATGCCTGGCTCTTTCTCAGCGTTTCTGCACAGCACACTTTCAGACCATTCTTTAGACACCAGAGGATACTTCATCTCTTGCTGTAGATGTGCTTGCCATCACTGCCTTCTCCTTGTAGCCAACAACACGCCGCGCTCGTAAGATGGGTGGGATACGATACACGTCCTGTGCAAGGCCGAGTCGTTCGAGCGTCCAGATAAGGTAGCCGGACAAATCAAACTGCCACCAGTGCAGACCATGAAAGGCGGAGCGAGGGAACGCATGATGATTGTTATGCCACCCTTCACCAAAACCGAGCAGCCCGACAATCCATTCGTTGTGGCTCTGATCGTTGGTCTCGAACTCGCGCTTACCAAAGGTATGACAGACTGAATTGACGCTCCAGGTCACGTGATGGGTAAGGAAGATGCGCACCAACCCACCCCACAATAGCCCCGACCATCCACCAATGGCAAACGGGATCAGCAGGGAGAGGAATGACCAGAGCAAGAAGGTACGACTAACGAAAACCACCATTCCATCGCGTGTCAGATGGCGGCAGTACACAGTGGGATCAGCCATGCCACTGAAGAGCCAGCCGATATGCGCATGAAAGAAGCCCTCCACGGGACTATGCGGATCACCGGGGCGGTCGGCCTGCGCATGATGTTTGATGTGGGTCGCTGTCCAGTCCAGTGCCGGTCCCTCAATGGACATGGAGCCAAGCACCAGCAAGAGAAACTTGACCACAGGATGAGGCCGAAAGCTGCGGTGGGTCAGCATGCGGTGAAAACCGACGGTCACCCCTAAGCCCACCAGGATGTACATGATTGCCAACAACACGAGATCGGACCAGTGGACCGCTCGCTCCCAGAGCAATGTTATCGCCAGAAGAGTTGCAAGCAAGGGGACTATAACAACTACGAGGACAATCAATTTATTGAAGAAGGAATTGGGTCGCATTAAGCCTCCGCTCATTTAAGCTCCATCGCTAAAGTGGAACATAAGTTTAGAGCTATTTGCAAGAGCTTTTGTTTCACGGCGTTTCTAATGATCGCATATCCTTGCGAGCGCCATGCCAATACTGATTCCAGGAGCTCTATGCTATAATGGGAATGCCCTCTATAGGGCGACCACAGAAATACCTGTGTGATTTCCCAGGGAAGAGATAAGAGTATCTCATTCATCGAGCTTGAGGGAGACCGAACTTGTCACTACAACGCGAAACGGTAGCACATGCCGCACTGCATTTATTGGATGAGGTTGGGTTAGATGGTTTGACCATGCGTCGCCTTGCCGCGTACCTGGATATTCAGAACCCATCGTTGTACTGGCACTTTACGAACAAGCAAGAACTACTCAACTATATGGCCGAGTTGATGATCGCCGATGCCTTTGCCGAACTCCGACATCCAGGGCCTGAGCAGGACTGGGCCGATTGGCTGGCAGCTTTTGCCCGCCGGTTTCGCAGGACGATGCTTGCTCATCGCGATGGGGCGCGAGTCCTGGCGGAAGCGGACGTGTCTATCAGCAATTTTTTTGAAGGCCTGGAATTGGCACTGGATGTGCTTCAGAATGCTGGCTTCGACGGGAACACGGCTGCCGCTGGAGTGATAACGGTCATTCACTTTATCCTGGGCAATGTCTTTGAAGCACAGGCTGATCCCTCTTCTCTCTGGGATGGAGTGGATGAGAAAAGTCCTCGCCCCCTGAGGCTGCCTATCGATAGAGAACGTTTTCCCAGGATTGCTGCCTTTTTTCACAGCACTGATGTTCTCTCGCCTGCAGAGGCGGACGAATGGTTTGAAGCCGGATTGTCCTTAATACTGGAGGGCCTGCGTGCCCATCTCGCAAAAGAGCGCCCAAACGGCACAAGCAGATAGAATACCTGCAGGGTGTTCCTTCGTGGACGCCCTGGTTGAGGCTGTCTCGTAACAAGGGTGCTCCCTCTGCCCCACATTGCCCTCCACGAACTTCGACATTTTGAAAGCCCATATCGATACAGCAGTGCGTTTGTTAAAGCTGCCTCTTGACAATCTTGCATTGCTAGGTTACACTTGGTTCCAGGCACACCTAGCAATGCTAGCCGAAAGGACTTTCAGCTTTCAGCCACCTCGGCAGGGAGAAGGTGATATGGGCGCTGAGCCGCCGGGGTTGAGCGAGCGGCAGGTGGCGGAGATGATCTGCCGCGAGTTGGGAATCCACGGTGTGTCGGTGAGCCACAGGTAGTCACTTTAGCATGAACTGCGCGACAGTATTTCCATCACCATGGAGGACACATGACCACTACATCGAATCACACGGAGACCGGGAGCGTCTCCCCAGCAGCAGAGGGCCAGAACGTCACAGCAGCCATTGCGGACATCGTCCGGCGGTCGGAGAAAGCGCGCGAAGAGCTCACCAAGATCGCTCCCGCACTGGACATCAATGAGGACCCGAAAGCCGGCATACAGATCGCCTGGCAGGCAGAGATCCACCGGTTGAGCCTTCCCGTCGAGTATGGTGGACTCAGCGACGGCTCGTTTACCTTCGCCCTCGAACCGCTGATGGAATGCTTAATCAACATCTGCGCAGGCGAGAGCAGCGTCGGGCAAATGATTCTCACGCAGGCATTGCACATCCGCATTCTGTTTCCCAACTCTGGGCTGTCAAAAGGCGCTCTGAAACAGGTCGCTGCCAGCTTCATGGAAGGCGATACCAGGCTTGTCGGCTCGGCTGCACAACCTGGCATCAAGGAGCCGGTCACCGCGACGCCCGTCGAAGGTGGTATCGTCATCAACGGTGTGAAGCAATTCAACACCCAGAGTGAGGGACGAGGCTGGGCGGAAGTCGCCTGTGTCCTGATCCTGGAGGATGGTACGAAGAAGCCGATGGCGGCGCTCGTCCCGCTCGACGCCCCCGGTGTCATCCAGCATCACGACTGGGACAACATGGGACAGCGGGGGACGGGCAGCCAGACCATCACCTACAAGAACGTCTTCGTCCCCGACGGCTGGCACCATCAGTTGGACCTGGCGGCGCTGGGACCCGTACTGGGAATCGGCATGCTCTACCACGCCGTACTGATCCAGGGCATCGGGGAGGGCGCCTACGACGCCATGCTGGACTACGCGCGCACTCTCAACCGTCCGAGTGTGAGCGCGTTTACGTCCGCCAGGGACGATGTGTTCATGCAACGGCTGATAGGCGTCAACCGTGGCAATCTGTGGGCTGCGCGCGCACTCCTTCTGGAAACTGCCCGAAAGGCTGAGCATGCCACCCCGGAGACGGACATGATGCAACTCTCAGCTCGAGCGATGGCCGCGAAGGCCGCGTCGGTGCGCGCTGCCTTGCAGGTCTGCGACCAGATGTTCGACGTGTGTGGGTCACGCGCGACGGCAAACAAGTACCATCTTGACCGGTTCTGGCGAAACGCTCGCACGTTCGCCTGCCACGATTCCACAGATGCGAAGGACGCCATTGTTGGCGCCATCGAACTCACGGGTCAGATGCCGATGACATTGCTTCCGCGCCTCTAGCGGCGCGAGGGTGTGGCGTCGCGGGCGACCTGCCTCAACTGCCACAGGTATTTCGCCCGCGACGCACATCCTGAACCGGCAGTTGCGTGCCACCCATGGGCCATCTTTTGTACGCGCACGAGGAGGAGATCAATGCAGATTATGATCGAGCGCGACGTCATGGTGACGATGCGCGATGGCGTTCGCCTGGCGACCGACATCTACCGACCAGCCACGGCTGAGCCTGTCCCGGCCCTGGTCGTACGGCTTCCCTATGGGAAGGCTATAGCTGGCATGCTTGCGGACGGGCGCAACCTGCCATCGATCCTGGCGTTGGCGGAGGCTGGCTATGCTGTGGTCTGGCAGGACTCACGTGGGAGCGGCAATTCGGAAGGACAGTTCACAGCCCTGCAAGACGAGACGCGGGATGGCGAGGACCTCTTGCAGTGGTTGGCGAATCAACCCTGGTGCAACGGCAAGTTCGGCACCTATGGCCGCTCTTACCTTGGCTTCACCCAGTGGTCGCTGGCGGCAGGCAAGGTCGATGGCAGGTTGCTGGCAATGATTCCGTCGTACACCAGCGCCGACCATTATGCCGGCGCCTTTCACCACGAGGGCGGGTTGCTCGCATTGAACTGCGCGATTGCCTGGTCGCTCAACATGGCTATGATGCTGGCGGCTCGGCCAGGCGCACGCGAGAACGGCTCCCCGCCAGATGTGCGGGCGCTCCAGCAAGCGGCAGCCGAAGGAATTCGCTACTACCGGCGGCTGCCGCTTGCTGACCGACCGGAGTTGCGGGCGACCGCGCCCTGGTACGCCACCTGGTTCGATCACCCCGATCGCGATGCGTACTGGCGCGAGATCAGCCCATCAGAGCGTTACGACTTAATGACGACGCCGTCGCTCAACGTCGGCGGCTGGTTTGACATCTTCATCAATCAGACGCTGACATCGTACATGGCCCTCCGAAAACGCGGCGCGAGTGAAGCGGCACGCTCCGGGCAGCGCCTCCTGATCGGGCCGTGGAGCCACGGAGTGCTGACCGGCGTGTTTCCCGAGATGCACTTCGGTCCTCTCGGCGACATGATGACACAGGATATTACCGGCAGGCACCTCAAGTTCTACGATCGGTGGATCAACGGAAACGCGCGGGCGCTCGATGACACCAAACCCGTCCGCATCTTCATCATGGGCATCAACCAGTGGCGCGACGAAACTGACTGGCCGCTGCCGGATACTGCATGGACCGACTACTACTTGAGCGGCTCCGGGCGCGCTAACAGTATGCATGGTGACGGCGTCCTATCGACACAGGCTCCCTCTAGCAATGCTGTCGATGCATACCTCTATGACCCACGACGTCCGGTGCCGACGCTCGGTGGTCACCTCTACGGCGGACTGCCCATGGTGAGCGACACATCGCTGGCGGCAGGTCCCGCGGACCAGCGGCCCAACGAAGCGCGGGACGACGTGCTGTGCTATACGACGGACACACTCAATCGACCCGTCGAGGTCACCGGACCAATCACCCTTGTCCTGCATGTCTCGTCGTCCGCGAAGGACACGGACTTCATTGCGAAGCTCATCGACGTGCATCCTGACGGGCGGGCCATGTTTGTCACGGAAGGCGCGCTACGCGGGCGCTACCGTCTATCAACATCGCACCCGCATCTTCTCATCCCCGGGGAGATCTACGAGCTGCGGTTCGAGCTGTGGGGGACATCAAACGTCTTCCTGTCCGGCCACCGCCTCCGCCTCGAGATCACCAGTAGCAACTTTCCACGCTTCGACCGCAACACCAACACGGGAGGAGATATTGGAAGCGAGACCGAAGACGACTTCGTGCTCACTCTCAACCGCGTCTACCACGGGCCGGATTACCCGTCGCGTCTGATCCTGCCGATCATTGACCGTTGACTGTGGTCTGGCTTGTTCAGGAAAGGGCGTCCTTCGCGGACGCCCTGATTCTTCAGATGGTGCCTGGTGAATGGAAAACGGCTCGCTCAGGGCAGCTCCCTCATGGGCACTGCTTCCTCGCGTGTCAATGGCTTCATGCGCGCGAGCAGAAGCGTACAAATCAGCGCGAGGAGGCAGAGAGCGGCAATACCATACAGGCCAACATCGAATGAACCCGTTGCATCCTTCAATGCCCCAAGAGTATAAGTAAACGTCAATGCACCCAGGTTGGCGAAGAAGTTCCCAAATCCGCTCGCGAGTCCTGCAACCTCTGGCCCCAACATCTCAATCGGCACGTTGAAGAGCGGTCCGAAGTACAGCTGGACAAAGACCCCGTTGAGCGCGCACACAAACAGGAGGAACACGAGGTTCTCGACACGTACCAGCAGGACGGTCGTGAGCGCGAGCATGGCCAGGGCGGTCCCGATGATCAGCAGGGGATTGCGCAGGCGGTCCGAGAGATAGCCGCCAAGGAAATTCGAGGGGACCGTCAGTGCTGCCCCCAACGCCACCACCAGACCGGCGACCTGAAGGGAATATCCCTTTTCGACGACCACAAACGTGGGCAGCCAGAATTGCAACCCCAGTGCGACCGCAAGGCGCACATACTGAATCGAGCCGATCAACCACATGGCACGATACCTGAAGAGCGACAGCAGGTCGCGCAGTGGCCGTGGTTTTCCAGTAACAGTGCCGGCGCCCTGGTATCCAAAACGCCAGTAGAGCAATGTGACGAGAAGCCCGGTCAGGGAGAACAGGACAAACAGGAGCCGCCAGCCTAAGGGACCAACAAGGTAAGGACCAAAAATATTGAGCAAGACATTCGAAGAGGAGCCACCGGCAACGTAGAGTCCCATCGCCATCGCACGCCGGTTCGGCGGGAAAAGCGCGTTGATCAGCAGTAACCCTGGAGCGAACATCAAGGCACGAAAGAAGCCGGAGATGGCCTGATTGAGCACCAGGAGCCAGTAGACATGCAGCAGCGCGAAGCTCAATGATAGCACGCTTGAGCCGATGAGTCCCATCAGGAACAACCGCCTGGCACCAAAGCGGTCGGCCAGATAGCCAGCCGGAATCTGCATGAGCGCATAGGTCAGGGTCGAGGCTGCCGCCAGGGTGCCGCCTTGCGTGAAGTCGAGGCCGACATTCTGACGGATCAGGGGGAGAAACAGCGAGATGCCGCCCGTCGCGAGTATCTGCTGGCTCTGACACAGCACAAGCAGAAGAACGGTCAACGCGATGATCTGCTTCCCTGGTTTGCGTTCGGTACCAGGAAGCGTAAGCTCGTCTGATTTAGCCATCAGATGCGCACCTGATAGGGATTGAGCGCAGGAATCGTCCCGGTCAACTCATACGTACCCACCATGAGCAGCTTGAGGTCGGTCGCGTCATGTACTGAGAAGGTGCGCGCATTGCGCCAGAAGCGATCAAGCCGGTAGGTATTGGAGGTACTGCGAGCACCAGTGAGTTCATGCATGCCGCCAGTCGTCGTGAGCGCAGCATCCACACTTGCGACCTTGGAACGCATCGCATGAGCCAGCAGTCCGCTGATGTCCTGGCCCGCTTCAAACGTTTCGACCAGGTGAGCCACTTCGCGTTGGAGGGCATGGGCCGCAGCCAGCTTCGTCGAGAATTCACCCACATGCAGTCGCATGAGCGGGTCTTCGGCAGCCCCCCTCACGCCTGGAAGAATGGTGCGATTGACCGTGCGCACGTAATCGAGCATGGCGTCAAAGCCTCCCATGCCAATGCCCAGTTCCAGCGCTCCATGCAGGAGAAAGACAGCCGGGATTAGCAGTGGGTCGAGGTCAGCCCGGTGGTAATGCCAGCCATCAGGCACAAACACATCCTCATACGTGATGCTCTGGCTGACGGTCGCACGCTGGCCCATATTATCCCAATCATGATGCAGCTTGACGCCGGGGGCATTGAGAGGGACGAGGGCGTGATGCATCCCCTCTACTCCTTCCAGGATCAGTCCAACACTGGCATAGCGCGCTCCCCCACTGCCGGTGTTGAACGTTTTGGTGCCGTTGACTACAATCCCACCGGGAACTTTGCGAGCTATGACCCGACCGCTGGTTCCGGTCTCGGCATTTGAGGCAACGAAGCGGGCGTCCTCTTCTAAAACTTCGTGAGCGAGTTGCCTGAGCGTCGACTCAGGGAGGTCCGCATGAGAAGCGAAGAGTTCCCGCAGAACCACCGTTTGCACGGTATAGATCATACCGGTGCTGCCTTCCCCGGCAGAGAGCTGGGTGATTGTTTCCGCGACCGCTCCGAAGCCAAATGGGAACGTGCCGTTGCTCAGGCCACCATATGCCTGGGGAATATGGATGCGGTATATTCCTGCTTCTGCGATCTGGCGCAGGTTTTCGCCAGGATCTTCTCCCTCTGCATCAACCTGGGCCGAGGTCTGAGCAAAGACTTTCCGCAGCTCCTCCGAGCGGCGAATCAACTCCTGGAGTTCATCGGTCACAGTCGTGTCGCTGATCGACATCGCTCTGTCTCCTTTTCTGACAAGGGTTATTCAAATGAAAAGACAAACGGCAGTGGAAATATCTCTATAAGACGGTTGGCAGGGATCTCTTCTCCTTTTCCTTCCTCTTTTTGCACAGCAGCAGGTTGTACGGTTGAAACTGGTAGCTTGCTCGCTGCCCGCTCCTGCGGATTCACCCAGAAGGTCGAGCGATAGTAGAGCAGCGGCTCATACGATAGAGAATCGTCGCGGAAAGCCACGCTCACGACTTCACCGAGCATCAGCGCGTGATCGCCACCGGGGTACTCGTGTGCCACGCGGCACTCAATGCAGGCCAGCGCTTCAGCAAAAAGTGGCACTCCGGTCGTCTCACCAATGCGGATGGCAATGTCATCGAACCTTTTACTCGACAGGTCCTTGCTGGCGAAGCGCAGGGCAAGAGGTTCCTGCTCCTGTGTGAGCACATTGACGGCAAAGACACCGCTCCGGCGAATCGATGCGTAGGTCTGTGACCGCAGATCCAGGCTGACGAGGATCAAGGGCGGATTGAGCGAAACGGAACTGAAGGCATTGACCGTCAGGCCAAAGTAGGTGTGATCGAGGGCAGTAGTGACGATCGTCACCCCTGTTGCGAAACGAGCCATGGTTGTACGAAAGTCAGATGGGGTAAAAGACATAGACTGCTACCTCCAGTCAGGTCATCGAGCCGGACTGCTCTCTACGGGTTACTCTACGTATGAACGACGACATCAAGTCTCAACTCCTTGACAAACTAGCAAAGCTAGGTTATTATTAAGAACAAGGATAACCTAGCTTTGCTAGTTTGTCAAGAGGGTACAGGAACAGCGGACCTACTGCTCTGCCAGGCACAGAGGCTCTACAATGCAGGAACATGCAGCACGAGCGGTTTCCTCTCCATCGTGAGAGTGATATGCCGCATGGGCGCATCGTCAATGATTGAGCGCTCAGTGCAACAAGCAAGGAGAAACACATGATCGAGACCTGGGGCTTTTATTTCCTCCCACCGCAAAGGTATGTGCCATTGACCGAGCTTACACCAGATGACATTCAGGGTGCGTATGACCGCTACGTCGATCTCTGGGTGAATTGCGAGCGCTGGGGTTTCGACGGCCTGGCCTGGCCCGAACACCACTTCGGCATGATCATGTCACCCTCACCGCACCTGTTCGTCGCAACGGTCGCGGCACGAACCCAGCGACTCCGGTTCACGACGCTGGGAAGTGTGCTGTCGATACACGACGGCAGGCGGTATGCCGAGGAGTGTGGCATGCTCAACTACCTCACGCACGGTCGCTTTGAGCCTGGGGTTTCGCCAGGTGCTGGCCCAATCGAGGCCGTTATGGCCGGTATTCCAGAGGAGCAGGTTCGCCCGCGCTACTACAGCGCCGTCGAGGTGCTCGCAAAGGCTCTCGCGCAGCCGCTCGTCACGCATCATGACACCTTCTACAACCTTGAGCAGGTTCCGATCGTCCCTCGCCCGTGCCTGCATCCAGGACAATCGGTGTGGGTGACGGTGACGTCGCAGAATTCGGCGGCCTGGTGTGCTGAACGCGGCTACAAGATGTGTACCGCGTGGTCGCCCACACCGGTTGCTGCTGCCCTCGCCGCCAGTTACCACGAGGCGGCTGAGGCGGCAGGCACGTCTAGCAGTCCCTTGATGCTGGGCCTGCGGCGCAGGGTCTTCGTGGCAGACTCCGACGCAGAGGCCCAGGAGAAGTACGAAGCATCACTCGACCTGATCCGCGCCACGATGGCACCAGCAGGCTCGAACGGCGAGGGTGCGGCGGGATTCGAGATGGCCGACCCGAACATTCTGCGCATGATGATGCACCCGGACGACTTTGCCATTGGCTCGCCCCAAACCGTGGCCGAAAAGTTGATTGAGCAGTGCCGCGCTGGTGGCTACGGCGTTGTTATGGCCTTCGCCGATTTCGCGCTATTCCCTCACGAGGACCTTGTCCGCTCTCATGAGCTAATTGGCACCCGTGTTGCACCCATCCTGCGCGCCGCAGAGGTTGGCTCGGCAGCCGTCTAATAAAGCTCGCCGCATTTCGAGCATGTACAACAAAGGAGGATGTATGAGCATTCAATTTGACGCTGTGTACGGGACGCGCAAAGACCGCGAGATGCACCTCGATATCTACCAGCCATCAAGCTCCATCAATCACCGTACCGCCGTTCTCATCCTTCACGGTGGGGGATGGGCAGCCGGTGACAGAAAGTTGATGCAGTCTCGCTGCGAAGCCCTTGCCAGTCGCGGGTTTACCACCCTGGCCGTCGAGTACCGCTTTCTGGGCGAGATCCCGTGGCCAGGTCAGCTCCATGATGTCAAAACCGCCATTCGCTGGACCCGCACACATGCCAGCGAACTCGACATCGATCCAAATAAGCTCGTACTGCAAGGCCACAGTGCTGGCGCTCACCTCTCCCTGATGGCCGCGGGCACCTTTGGCAAGCCAGATTTCGATCCAGATTTTGCTTCTGCACCTCCAGCCGGTCCGATCTCCGCCGTCGTCGCCTATTACCCACCAACGCGTCTCACTGCTGACCGGGCAATGCCCGACATCAGTGCCGGGCCTCCAGACCCGGAGGCGTTTCGGGCGATTCGAGGTGCCGATGGTTCGATCCCCGCGGCGATGCTCTTAGGGCCAGCGGGGACCGCTGAAGAGGCCGCGTCGGCAAGCCCCATCAATTATGTCACGGGGGTGTTTCCTCCCACGATTATCCTCCACGGTACCGCTGATATGCTAGTTGCGCACGCTGGCTCTCTCAGCTTCTTCGAGAAGCTCCAGGCGGCGCAGGTGCCCTCCGAACTGCACCTCTTCTCAGGGGTCAACCACGAATTCGATATCACGCCGAGTTTGACCGAGGTCAGCACGACAGTTGTCGCGTCTTTCCTCAACCGATACGTCGTGGACCCAGGGGGATTCGCAGAGGAGGTTGCACGGACTAATCCGCTGGCTGCTATGACGGCCTAAGATTGCTTGTTTCACCCCCACACGCTGACGTACGGTTCTGCAAGTGAGTGGGGAGGGGCGACGATTGAGTGGGATCATACTCCTTTTCTGGTCCTTCTCGATATCTTCGTCTCGTTCAATTGAAGTGTGCAAAGGAGCGCTCAAGATGACACAAACGCCAACGCCAAACATGACGGATTACGAGGCGGAACGGCAGCATTTCCACCTGGATGTTCCCGCAGAATTCAACTTTGCTATCGATGTGATCGGTAAATGGGCCAGTGACCCCGACAAGCTCGCCATGCTCTGGGTGGGCCAGAACGGGGAGGAGCGGCGCATTTCCTTCGCCCAGTTTGCCGAACGTTCCAGCCGCGCCGCTAACGCCTTCGTCACGCTAGACATGCAAAAAGGCGATCGCGTGCTGGTGATGTTGCCGCGTATTCCCGAATGGTGGGAAGCCGTGCTGGGTCTGATGAAGATGGGAGCCATCCCCATTCCCTGTACCACGCTGCTGACGCCCAAAGACATCCAGTTCCGCGCCGAGATCGCCGAAGCTGTCGCCATCATCACCGATCACGAGGGTGCGGCCAAATTCGACCAGGTGCGTACCGACTGTCCCACCGTCAAGTACGCCATCCTGGCCGACGAGGCCAATGCTGGCACAGCAGGCCACGAAGGCTGGATCGATTTCCAACAGATCCTCAGTGAGGCTTCGCCCGAGTACAGGGGCCCCAAGACACGCAGCGATGATGCCTGCCTGGTCTACTTCACCTCCGGCACGGTGGGCTATCCCAAGATGGTGCTGCACACGCAGGCCAGCTATCCCATCGGCCACACCATTACCGGCAAATACTGGCTCGACTTGCACGAGAACGATCTTGTCTGGAATTTATCTGAAATGGGATGGGCAAAGGCTGCGTGGAGCAATCTTTTTGGCCCCTGGATTCAGGGCGCGGCCATATTCATCCAGGATGCTCGCGGCAAATTTGACCCCATCGAGACCCTGGAGATGCTCAACAAATACCCGATCAGCACGCTCTGCGCCCCGCCCACTGCTTACCGCATGATGGTGCTCGACGAACCGATGGCCTATATGAAAGCCCATCCTCCAAAAGCACTGCGCCACTGCGTGGGAGCGGGCGAACCGCTCAACCCGGAGGTCATCAAGGTCTGGGAAGAGGCGACGGACATGACCATTCGCGATGGCTACGGGCAGACCGAGACCGTGCTGCTGTGCGCCAACTTCCCGCCCATCCCCGTCAAACCCGGCTCGATGGGCAAACCCTCTCCCGGTTTCGAGGTCAGCGTCATCGATCACGATGGCAGCGAACTGCCGCCCAACAAAGAGGGGGATATTGCAGTGCGCGTGAAGCCGAACCGCCCGACGTGGATGTTCAAAGAGTACTGGCGCAATCCTGAAGCCACCAACGCCTGCATTCGCGGCGACTGGTACATCACCGGCGATCGCGCCTACAAGGACGAGGACTGCTACTTCTGGTTCGTGGGACGCGCCGACGATGTCATCATCAGCGCCGGCTACCGCATTGGCCCCTTCGAGGTCGAAAGCGCGCTCAAAGAACATCCCGCGGTCGCCGAGTCCGCTGTCGTTGCCAGCCCCGACGAGATGCGTGGCGAGATCGTCAAAGCCTTCGTCATCCTGGCTCCCGGCTACACCGCCTCGCCCGAGCTGGCAAGCGAACTGCAAGAGCATGTGAAGCGCGTCACCGCCCCCTACAAGTATCCACGCGAGATCGAGTTTGTGGACAGTCTGCCCAAGACGATCTCCGGCAAGATCCGTAGAGTAGAACTGCGCGAGCGCGAACGCGCCCGCAAGGCTGAAAAATAAGAGCATGGTTCACCCTTGCGGACCGGGCGAAGACAACATGGTCACACAAGAAGACTGCCAGCATAAATAGGGGACTTCACGAGAAATCGTACCCGTGCGACGACCAGGAACACTCCTTTCCTGTTGCCCGAAACGCACAAAAAGCAACGGCGAACGATATTCGGGACCCGTTATGTACGGAGAAAATAGGGGATTTACCCGACCGGGGGTACGATTTCTCGCGACATAATGCGCACCCCAAAATGAGGCAGGATGTCGCTGTACACCTTTTGACACAACATAAAACCGCTTGCTTGCTGGCTCTCACGCCGCTCGCTTGCCACGAAGCGGCCTGTGGTGAGCCAGTAAAGAGACGGTTCATCGAAGAGAGCGGGAGACGGGACTCGAACCCGCGACAGCCTGCTTGGAAGGCAGGGTGTTACGGCTTCGCCGCCAGCTTCCTATAAAATGGCTCTGGGAGAGCGATCATACGGTTTCGCTGTGACCCACGCTCATCTGTGGCAGATGGTCATGGATCAGATGTACTGGAAAGAGTATACGCGTCACCTTCTCGAAAGGCAAGAGAGGCAGATGGTCAACCACCCAGGAACGAGGTGCTGCCCTTCGCTCTTATGCTCATTAACAGCCTTTGGAACATTTTCAAATTCCCGCTGATTAGCAACGAAATCGTCCCTGCAAAACTTAAAAACGAAAGTCCTCAAAACCTTCTTCCTCTTGGCAAAGCTGCATTGAACGGAGAACCGCACCACCTCTCCTGAGGAGAGTTCTGCCTTCACACGTGCGACAATATCCGGAGCAGAGAAATGATGAGGGACATAGCTAAGATGACCAGAAAAACAGGCAACATCCTCCGCAGGAGGAGCCGAGGCTTCGGCAGGTTCGCTATATTGTCACCACCGCCCCGCAGACCGGCGATCCAGTTGATGGTTACTACGCCGCCTTCCGAGATGGCTATTTCTTTTGTACTGGGAAAGGGGCCAGTAGGGAAGAGGCTCTTGCCGACCTGCTCCCCAAACTCGAGGCGTATCTTTTGAGGGAATGGCAAGAGAGCAAACGCAAGCTCCTTCCCACCCCGCTCTCTTCCGAGGAAGAGGTGAACACCGTGGTCATCTCCATCCCTGATCTTTTTGGAGAGAGATACGCCCTACCCGACGAGCAGCGGCACAAACGACTGCAAGAGCGGCCACGGGTCGCCATCTACATCCAGAAGGTACCCGATCGACTGCCAGAAAGTATCAAACGGCACTATGCCTCCCGACTGAGTGAATGCCGAACATATGCAACAGAGCAGGGGTGGCAGGTTGTTGCCATCTACGATGAGGCCGAGCACCCAGAGAAGACACCCCTCCTCGAGGATATCCGGGCGGGACGAGTGGATCTCGTGCTGGTTCATTCGCTCCATGATCTCAGCCATGAGAAGCGCGAGGTACTCACACTCTACGCGGAGATGCGGGCTACAGGTGTCCATCTTCACGAGCACAGGGCAGGCGACTTCGAGTCCATCTTGCAAGAAGATGAGCGCTTCACCCATTTTCTCTACCAGCTTGAACCCGCATGGATTGATTACCTATACAGCAGCAGGGCACCTCGGCAAGGAGAATCACTCCCTCTCAGCCACACCACCACAAGAACAGGAGCATCCCATGAGCTATATCGAGCAGAGAAATGCGCGCCTGGCTCTCTCCCGCGAACTTAAGCATGACATCGAGACCGCCGTCTATCTTCATGCTACTACAGAAACCGAACTTGCCGAGCGGGAAGCCCGCTGTATGGCGCTGGCAAAGCAACAGGGATTGAAGGTCTTGACCATCTGCCAGGATCTGATCACCTCTGAGGAAAAGGACTACCGTCGCGCGCTCGCACGCCTCTATCTTCCCCCGATCCCGTTTGACATCATCGTCGTAGACGATCTCACCCAATTTGCCGAGACGCAAGAGCAGGTGGATGAGATTATTGAACGATTCTACGAGCAGCATTGCTATGTCCTTCCTGTCGGAGCGTCCTCCCATCTCAAACCACTCCAGTTTGGTCAAGATGGCATCCTCTGCCGAGGCTACTCTCACCGGTCGCGTTCCTGCCTCCAGGATGTGCGATTGAGCCCGATTCGCTTCTTCTCGCGTAAAGGCGCGCCGTTTTGAGGGGCATAAGATCTATCTTGAGCATTGTGCTCAGATGGATTACACTGTAGGGCAAGTCCCAGCGAACTGCGTCTTGCCAGGCCTGCTCATCGACATAATAGTCGCGCTGGAGGCGTTGCACCAGCAAACGCACCTGGCTTGATCCAATAGCAACAATCACGTCCACATCCTGGGTGCGTCGCACCAGACCATGCAGAGAACTGGAAACTGAGCCGCCGATGTAGTAGGTGATACCAAGCCGCTCGAACGCTTCGATGAGCGGAGTTAGCGCTTCCATGACCTCGTGATACAGCGACATCAGCGACCTCTTCCTTCGTGTCTTCTTTTGCTTGCTGATATTACGCTTAGACGGTAGAGGATCGACAGATTGAAGCAGTTTCCCACGCGCGCACGCAGGGTTCGCAGGTGCGTGATACTCAGGCTTCTTCCAGCCCGGCATCGGCCAGCGCCTGGTGCCAGGTCTCTCTCACGTCGAGCTTGTCGGCCCATTCTGCCAGGAGCGCCAGATCGAGATCTGGACCTTGCACTTTCAGCATGCCCAGGATGTCGTTCCACTCAGCATCATCCTGCATGCCATCGGTACGCGAACGCGCGTCTCGCCGATAGTGCTGGACTTTGAACAGGATCATTTCGGTTGCCGAGGCAAGATGGATGGGAGGATAGCGTTCGTCAAGGGTAGAGCATGCGATGAGTTGGCGCATGAGGGTATCGAATGCCTCGTGTTTCGAGAGAACGACATCGACCTTCATCAGCGAGTCCAGGTGGATTAAAGGAAACAAGCCACATGTTCGCGCAGCCTCTCGAGCCTCACTTTCATTGAAGAGGTAGTGGTGCCTGAGTACGGAGAACAACAAAGGAAGCACCTGTTCGTCCAGGTCGACAACCAGATCGATATCCTGCGCCAACTGCTGCATGCCATATAACGAGCTGGCAATCGAGCCTCCCAGGTAGTATGGCAGATGCAGATCTTCGAGGGCATGCCGAGCAGGGAGCATGACTGCGAGCAGATCAACCGGCTGCAGGTGCCAGTCCTCGCGCCTCTCAAGGGCCACCTGCACCAGCTTCGCCAGGCCGGGTCCATAGGAGCAGGAGAGAACATGTACGGCGGCTTGTTGTTCGCTGGCCCCGCGGTGGCGCTCCTGCCAGGTATGGATAGTTGCCCAGATTCCACTTTGGGTCAAGGATTGCACGAGCCTGAACCGTTTGCCCATGGGGGAGTTGCGGATCAACTCAATCATGATCCGCTCGGCCTCGGGATGGGTATCGACAGACTGCGTTCTCATCTCTTGCTCCTCTTATGCATAGTGTACGAGCATTGCTCGAGCTCGTCAAGGGAGAAGACTAGAAACCCAGGGAGATTTACAAGTTCGCAGGTTGAGCGGACTTCCATTCGTTTGGTTCTCGCTTTTGTGCTCAGTTTCACGACTTTTAAATGGCCCTGGGATGTCTATCTCTGATAGTGGCCCTTTCCGGCTAGTCCATCCCTGGATTTTTTCGTATCGAGCTTGTCACCATAGTCGTGCAAGCTATTGTACTGCTCACAATGCGTTAAAACCGAGATCTCGCCACAGCATTTCGAGTTGCGATCGTTCCCAATCAGCGTATGTTTGCGGGTCGTTTAAGAAGCGCTCCCATGCTTCATTTAGTAAGGAAGGGATATTCCCACCGGTAGAGTTAGAGGCATTAAAGCTCCGCAGGCTCAGCATCCGACACACTTCGATAGTACGCTGTGCCAAAGCTTCAATCAAGGTCTGTGGATAGCACACCTCATAGTCGGGAGGCAGCGTCTCTCCACAAGCGGCGAGGTAGTTGTCCCAGAGTGTTTGGATACGATCGACTGCCTCTAACGCCCCGATTTGCTCCAGCACAGCAATGATACCCCGGAATCGAGCCTCATCCGCTGGATGTTCCGCTATGTCACTCAGGCCCGGGTAATAGACCGTCCGACTATTGCCAGTACAGAGCCGCAGGTGTTGCCATCCGAAGGCTGGACCGACAAGGTACGTAGCGATCATATCCGCAACGAACTCCAAGACCCAGGCGTCTTTCCACTGCATCAGGAGCACCTCGTACAGCGGCCGGTACTGGAGCGGACGCTGCCCCGTATCTACGCGCCGCTGTTCCTCCAGAATGTAGTGTTCGAGTATGTGAAGAAAATCTTCGAGGAACAAGGCTTTGTATGCTAATAGCAAGATATGGCCCAGTTCGTGACAGAGGTCCGGCTGGCTCAACAACAGTATCCCTTCGATACCCGGTGTACAGACGAGATTGAATTCCGCCACCGTCCAGTAATACTGGTGGGAAAAGGTCGCTACCAATGGGGCCGACAGAGGCCATCCGATCTGCTCCGTCAACCGCTGGCAAAACCTGGTAATCCGCCGGTCCGGCTCTGCATAGCGCTCGACGAAGAGAAACGGGAACGATTCGATCACCCTGACACGCTCATTCAAGCGCTTGTACAACTGGAGGTGATTCGACAGCAGCAGAGGGCTGCTCAGGCTGGGATCAGCCAGCAGCTGTGCCACCCTGCGTCGTATGCGTTCTGCCTCCTGGTAGGTGCTCATGGCATACGAGCGAACTTCCTGGTCTACGGGGATTGTTGCCAGACGATCTCGCAAGGTAGAGCAGCGCCGCTCTAAATCCTGCAGGAGTCCATGTAAAAACCGTTCCACGCTACGCGCTCCTCCAATTCCTTACAGACGCATCAGCCGACGGAAGACACTTGATGCTTCTGCATCCGCCAGCATCGCGAGATGATCGAGAAGAGCAAGGTCCTCGTTGCTCAGTTGCAACGGTTCAGAATGTAACTGGGCAGCTACACGCGAGAGGTCATCCAGATAGTAGGCAAGGTCTCCACGCCGCTCGGTTCGTAGCCGGACAATCAGGGCTCCCGGTATCTGGACCGTCGTTATATCCTTTACATGGCGCGCTCTGGAAGCACTCAGCAAGTTGACAAGAGTAGTCAATATCTCTGCTAGAGTACGCACGCTGTCGTTCAGTTGTTCAGCATCGATCGTTTCTCCCCAAGGTAGGTTATACCGGACTTTCTTGAGTATGATGAGTGCATTGCTAATACGCTGCGAGAGGTCAGAAGCGGTTTTATATTCATGCGAAAGGACGCTCATATCGCTCATAGCCTTTCGCCTCCCTCCTTCTCATGTGTTGTTCATGGGACGACTGACGGCCACCCCTAAAGTGTCAGACATGAACGCATCTTCTTCTAGAGAATCAAGTGCCTCGGCAAGCTCTGTTTCGTATAAGACCCCCTCGTCCTCTACCTGACTGGCAATGGGCTCCAGGAAGTCATCGGCCAGCTTCACGGTCAGGGGGAGTCGGGCGCACTTATCGGGCGCTGTAAAGGCTAGCTGCGATAAGGCGAAGATATCCTCCAGCACCCAGGCAACATTGAGATCCCCCTCGGCAATAAACGCAGCCAGGGGTTTGGCAGTACCCGGAAAGCGGAACGGCCACCCTGTCGTGCAGACGACTCCCTCCGTGCGACCAAGGATATAGTAGCTCCCGACGGGACAGTTCTGCGCTCTTTGCAGGGACTCTCCCTCCACAAGGCGCAGCCGGTCGGCAGTCGTTTTGCGAATATCCACCGCCCCTACAAGGACTTCACGCGGAAGGACACCTTTGCTCTTCAGTTCCTGCACCGCTCTGTGCAGACCTTGTAATTCAGAGGGAAAGGTGCGCCCATCACGATGAATGACGATGCTTCGTGGCCGGAGTTGCAAGTCTGCAAGGTCCTCGGAGAGGTGCTTGAGCAAAGTCTCCCGCATCAGGGGCATCGTCAACCGCTCCTTCTGTTTGCATGGACAGTTGCGAAAATAGATGTGCCGACCGTGATTATAGACAAAGGTGAAACCGGCCATGCCGTTCAGGACATCGATGCCGATGTACACCTCGTAATGAAGGGGAGCAGCCAGAGACCAGATCCACTTGCGATTCACTACCATCATCCCAAAAGCGCAGTTCTGCACATAACTCGCAAGTTTGTGCGCTCGGTCCCGTCCCGGACTGTAGATGGACATACGCGCATCCCACTCATAGTAGCTGCGAATTTTGTTGGCCATCGCGCATTGGAACTGCAGATCTGGCCAGAGCTCCCGTTTCATATAATTATGCAGGTCTCGTTTGGCGCGCTCAGGAAGGACTAATAATGCATAGCCGTGATCAATGCGGCTGCTGGAAATCGCGCTCTTGATGGCCTGGACTTGGGCGTACAGCGAATTCGCCTTGCCGTCATCGTAGAGAACGCGCTGTACCGCATAGCCTGGCTTGTGAGCGATCGCCTGCATCGCGCTTTGAAACCGCTTCATAAAGTCGTCGTTGATAGAGCGATGCAGGCTCTGCGGAAGAAAAAGATACTGCACATCGAACGGGGTGGTATCCAGCGGCCCCGCCTGTGGATCGAGGACGAGTTGCAGCCGCCGCTGGCCAAGCTGGGGTAGAGGTACCACGTCGGTAGCTTGAGCCGTGACCCCTCTCTCTACAGCCAGTACGCGGTCTTTGCCGAATCGCTGCGCGGGGACTGGAAAGAAGCGGCGTTCGATTTCCAACGGCTGCTCCGTTATCTGAATCCTGTGGGAGCCGAGCCCCGCGTGTTGAAAATGGCGCGCGACGATTTCGGCGATGCGCCCGAAACGCGCCGCTGGCTCCAGGATGGAAAGGCGGTGCAGATAGGCCGTTTCCTCGTCGGCCGTTGAGAGGAGCAGCTTGCAGAGGGCTAAAGCACCGTAGCGCTCCTTTTCGTTCCCTGGGTAGTGATAAATGATCGCCGGGCTATCGGGGCCAAGATCACGTACCCACGCCGGAGGGTTCATTCGCCATTGCTCTTTGGTGTACGCGAAAACGTTGTGGGCCTGTGTCTCGCCTTCAGCGAAAAACTGTTGCTCAGCAATGGTTCTGCCTGTGAGACCCCAGAGTTGGACAGGATACCACTGGTGACCGAAGTGATAGAGGCAGTGCCTACGGAGATATCTGTTCGGATCGTTCTCATCCCATCGCTCTGGCAGCCAGTAGCGGTCCACATAGCGGGAGGTCGTGTCCACCGCCAGGAAGAGGCGGCCATTCTCCATCACGATCACGTTCCAGGTGAAACCGGGATAGATGTCAACACGATCCCTCGAGTTGTCTCGATTCAGCGCCTGCTTGTAATAGTAGGCACGGCCACTGCCCCAGAGATCCTGGGAACGCTGCAATGGAGAACTCAACGCGAAGTGGAGAAACGCGATAGCAATCTGCGCCGTATCCGCATCGAGGCGGGCAAAATCGAGGATATGGCTTTCCTTGCGCGGGGCCAGAGTGACGACATGGGGCATGAGCTGCCGCTGTAACTGCGGAAGCGTGGCATCGGCCGGGATGGCCAGGAAATGAGCAGACCCGTCCCGCACTAAAGCGACTGGCTGCCGCAGTTCATAACGAACCGCCTTGAGGAGCTGGTTGATGTTCTTCTCATAGTGGTCACCGGGCGGCAGGTTCTGTACCTCGAGCAGCCGGTAAGCAACTTCCAACTCGCGTCGGTTGGTCACCTCAAAGAGGTTTGCCCAGCGATGTCTCCCGCGTCCTGTGCCGCGATACTGTGTATTCGTCACCATAGCCTCTCCTGGATCACCTCTGCTTCACTGGGACACCCCGTGTCCGCGAGTTGCTGCACGCACAGGGAACCGAAGTTACAGTGAAAGCAGGTGCCTGGCCGCTCGGCTACCTCGAACTCGCTCAAGTCCAGGTCCTCGAATCTGCCAGTGCCAATGAGTGTTTCCCGTTCTACCAAGCTTCTGTAAATGAAGTCTTCCGCCTCTTCGAGATGCTGGCTGCTCACCGGATGCACGCGTATCTGGTTCTTGAGCAGATTCGCCTCGAGGAGTTGAACTGATTCCGCCCTTACCCAGGGCCAGCGGCCGCAGCGCGCCACGGCCAGGGCATACACGAGGAGTTGGCGCGAATAATCGCTCGTTTCGCTTTCGGCGATCTTCCAGTCCACCACGGTGAGCCGACGATTCCTCTCGACATATACCAGATCCGGCGTTGCCGTCACGCTCTCCCCATTCAAGGCAAAACCGAGCGTCTGCTCCGCGACATGACCAGAGCCTGCATAGAGACGAGCGAGAAATTCGCGCTGTCCTGCGAGGTGCTCAAAACATCGGGTTATAGTGGTAGAAACCTGCTCCATGCTGGTCGGTGAAATTGCTAGCCCATATTCATGCTCGAAGAGCGCACAGTACTCGTTCGCAGCTGCTTGCTTTGTCTGGCCAGGCTCGCGGTATCGCTTCGCAGCTGAGAAAGCAAGCTGCCTTCGGGCAAGGGCCTGAGCCGCAACCGCGAGAGCTGTTGGATCGAAGGGGCGCTTCGCACGCAGATCGGCAAGAAAGTTGGTAGCCAGTATCCGATGCACAAGACTGCCCTGCCATGCCGAGAGGTGTTGAAGCTGCTTAAGGACGTAGGCTTCAGACCGGAGCGGATCATGGGCCTTATGGGAGGCGATGACGTACCCAAAGGCGTAGGCCCGCTGGCATCGCCGCATCACGGTGTGCCCTGAGTATGACCATCTCATAGGTTAACTTTCCTTGCCTCTTCTGCCATAAGTCATTCTCCCTCTTGTTCGGTCCAACATCTTTTACCGGTCATCAGGTTACTCTTCATCTTCGGCCTGCCTATCGAGATAGGCCAAGAGATCACGCCAGCCTTCGGGGCTCTTAATCGTTTCGGTAGCGCGTCGGAAGAAGCGCATCGCATCCTTGTCCCGCGCGATAGCCTCCAACACCGGCGGCACCTTGTTGGCAAGCTCCATCAACTCCAGTTCATCGACCTCTAGAATCCGCGCCAGGTCCTGAAGAGTCTTGATGGAGGGTGTATGCTCAAGACGATTATTCTCGATCTTGGAGAGATAGCTGAAATCGACGCCAGCCTGCTCAGCGAGTTGACGTTGTGTGAGGTGGTGCTGGCGTCGCAACTCCTTAATATATTCTCCCAGTGTCATAGCGCACCCCTTTCTCCTATCCACAAGTATACCAAAATGTTGACTTGAAGTCAACATCAACTTCGTTGATTCTGCGGATAAGCTTTTTTCACCGAAAGACATGCTCAGTCAATCTTCTCAGAACCTCATTTTCGTCCAAATTAATGACACGAAATGAGATGGCCTGAGAGCCAGGAGAAATGGTTGAGCTACGACAATACCCGTTGTTGTCGAGCTAATGCTGCCCACCCTCTCAAGGCTGTACAGAACTCGCTTCTCACTTTTTTTACGCTATTTTGGACGAAAATTAGGCAGAAAGATGGGTTGAGATGCTCGAAACGACACAGGAACGATGGGACGCTTCATGTGAATGAGTTGGCGGCCAGGTGCTAAATCTATGTTTAACAAGATTCACGAGAATTGCGCTGGTTGGCTGCCATACGTCCCCTTTTTATGCCCCTGTCATCTCCACTTCGTCTTTAAGATTGATGAAAGGAGCATCAGGTCTCAGGCGATAGCATCCTCTTTTTTGCCGAATCTCTCAGTGTTTGAAACGATGTCTGACAGCCGAGTCCACCTTGTCAGACAACACGGCGATTTCCCCGGCGATGTCTAACATCTTGCTGCGGCGAGCAGGGGCGTGCATTGACGAACACGCACGTCCTCTGTGAAAGAGGAAAAATCGTCCTTAAGACTATCTTCACTCAGGCGTGAGAAAATAGAACACAGAAAAAATTTGCCATGTTTGCTCTCGATTCCCACAGCCAATGCGGTTATGCTTGTCTCATCTGTAAACGCTCTCATAAGAGAGGAAAAGGAGGGAGAAGAGATGGAGCCCTATGTGAACTCTCCGCAGTTTACTGCCCGTCCAGTTCAACCCTGGTATGCAAAGCAGGAGATGGTAGAGGCCGCCAGGGCCTATGGCTATGAGGCAACCGAGGCGCTTTTGGACGATTGGATCAAGAAAGGGTTGATGGGGCACGCTGAACGAGCCGGACTTGGGCGCGGGCGCGGCTCTGTTGCCTGGTGGTCCGCTTCACAATTTACGCTGTTTGTAGAATGTCTCAAAGCGCGACAGCTTGGAAATCTCCGGATTGGCCAATTGTGCGCGTTTCCGGTATGGAGATGGGTCTACTTGAGAGAGCTAGGAGGGGTGAAGCTTCCTCAAGTCAAGCGTGCTATGGAGACCTGGGTTGCTTCCGTCAAGAGCACAATCACTGAGCGTGAGCGCAAAGAGGTGCGCAAAGGAATGAAGAAGCTGCAGGGGCGCGGCGCTTCTGGAAAACTGGCCTTAATTCAGGAACTCACCGCCATCGGGTCCTTTCAGAAGGACCCAGATCCAGACCTGCTCCGCTACCTGCTCGAGCCCGTGGTGACCGACTCTCCTCTCCAGGTCACTCTGGAGAACGGAGAAACACGCTCATCCGACATCGAAATGCTTGCGACGCTCTACCCTCTGCGCATGAGGGCCTTCCGGCAGTATGAGCAAAAGA
Organism: Ktedonobacteraceae bacterium; assembly: GCA_035653615.1. Classification (NCBI taxonomy): domain Bacteria; kingdom Bacillati; phylum Chloroflexota; class Ktedonobacteria; order Ktedonobacterales; family Ktedonobacteraceae; species Ktedonobacteraceae bacterium. Next base: position 186,383 of record DASRBN010000012.1, read on the forward strand.
TCGCTGGTCTACCCGATACCGTGTGGGAGTGGGCGCGGACCTTCCTACTCTTCCTGCAGTACCAGGGGCAGCGGGCGCAGCCGGTACTCGCGCGCAGCCGACGGTTGGCCGAACGCTATCACCGCCTTACCATCTATGATGTCCTCTGGGGCTGCTGCTATGACCTGCTCACACCCCTCTCACTGGCAGCCCTGGAAGCGGTCCCAGATCAGTCCAGCCGCGATCCCCTGCCGTTTCTTTCCTACCGGGCGTGGCAGGCAGGGGAAGCGACCGCGCGAGTCACCACGACCCTGGTTCCATCTCAACTCCTGCTGCCCGGTGGGGACCCGCTCATCTATCTGCGCAATGAGGTGGGCATTGCCTACCAGGAACACCTCTATAGCTTTACGCTTAATCTGCCGTTTCTCTGAATCGCCCGTTCGCCGGACGGTCTTCCAGCAGAGCAGGCGGAGATGCGAGGCTTCGACGAGGCCAGCAAGCTGTGGTGGGAATGGGCGTGGTGCTCGACGCGCAAGAGAAGCAAGCATATTGGGAGAAATGGGATGACATTTGTAAGCTCTTACACGATCAGGCCCGTGCAGGTAGGTTCCGGACAGGCTCCCTGCCGCCTGGACCTTTCGGACCTCTCACTGGTAGTGCCTGTCTACAACAACCGACATGGGGTCCAGCGGCTATTGGTGGCGTGTCTGGATATGTTTTCGCCAGGTCGCTGCCCCCGAGAGATTATTATCGTTGATAATCTCTCCACTCCCCCGCTCACCGTTCCCCGGTTCGCCTCCTGGGGCCTTCCGCTGCAGGTACTCTCGTGCCGTCGGCCAGGTACTGCTGCGGCGCGCAACCTTGGCGCCCGGACCGCGACAGGCGAGTGGGTGCTCTTTCTGGATAGCGACTGTCTGCCGACGCCCAACCTGATTGAGGGCTACCAACGCGCCATCAACGGCGCAGTTGCCTATGCTGGGGTAGTGCGTGCGGCACATGGTGATCCGCTGTCACGGTACTATGACACCCAGGGGATCTTCTCTCCTCCGCCTGTGCGGCACCAGGGAAGAGAGCATCCGGCATACCTGATTACCGCCAATGCGCTCGTATGGCGGCAGGCCCTTGCTCGGGTGGGCGGCTTCGACGAGCGGTTTCCTAACGCCGGAGGAGAGGACGTTGATCTCGGTCTGCGCCTGTGGCGTATCGGGCCGCTAGCCTATGCGCCACAGGCGCAGGTGCTCCATGCTACCGAGCCTCGTCTGGGTGCCTTTATACGCCGGTTCGTCCGCTATGGACGCGCGAATCGCTTGCTCAGCGTCCGCTATCAAGTCGATCTAACGCCGCAGCGGTTTGTCCCGCAGCGGGATACCGCGCTGAATCATGTGCTGGCTGACCTGCAGTTCGCCGCGCTGTGGTGGGGATACGTAACGACAAGACCTGGGAGATCCTGGTCAGTCCCTTCACTGGAAATCCCATGGCGCCTTGACCTTGAATAAGAGGCTGACATTAGAACGGTTCTGCGCCGACCAGCCTCACTTCACACGTCTTTTGATCCAGCGACCAATTGCGGGGAACATCGAATCGGCGTGGAAACAGAGCGAAAGGAAAGACACGCTCAGCCCAGCTATCCACACTGTGCTCATCGATGAGACCAAGGACAGTTTCAAGTGCGACGGTCAGCATTTCGCCTGTTTCACGCAGCAAGAGCCGTTCTTGTTGCGGTGAAAGGCGCCTCTGGAGAAGAGGATGCGGAGCGTATGCCCCTGCGTGGAGATTTTCAACGCTTGAGCCGTTCCGCCAGCACATGTTGATGATTCCATTGGCAAGGACGCGGGTCGGATAGGCGAGAACAGTGCTGCGTATCTGTTCCACCCATTCTGCTTCTCCTCTGGACGCCACAAGCTGCTCCCGTTCTTGTGGAGGAGCGAGTGAGCGTATACATTCGGCGAAAAAAGCCCATTCGAGGAGACGCTCCCTCTTACGAGGAGGAACGCTGATACGCTTGAGGGGTAGTGGAAGCTGTTTGGCCGCCTGCACCAGGGCAAAATAGCGCTCCCTATCAGAGCGGACCATTTCAAGCCATTGCTCGAGCGCTGCCGACGTTTCGATATTGATCCGAGCCATTTCTGCATCTTCAATAAGACTGATGCTTTGCTGGTTTGTCATTGGCCACAGCGGTTTTGATTCGTCTGCCAGGACAGCAAAATAGGACCCCCAACGAAGGCAGACGGACAGCATGGCTCTGACTTGTTCGCTGAGGGTACTCCGTGTGAGCGAGGGTTTGGGCAACTGAGCGGCAATCGTCTCCAAATAGAGCAGGACTTGTTCAAACAGCGTTTGCTCTGGGGGAGAGACCATCCGATAGCGTGTTCCATCAGCTTCCGTCAACTCTTCCCACCGTCCGGCGTGGAGAGCCAGGTGATTGTTTGCATAGATGACTAATTCGTGCTTGCGCTTTTCCATCTCATACGCTCCATGATGGTAAGAGAAGTATGAGTTTGACCTTGAAAAGAATGGACAGGCTCACCATTCTGTTGCTCCAGCCCCTGCTCATGAGGAATAATCCCCGACCAGCATTTTCAGATCAGCGAGTTGGCACTGAGGGTTGAGCGCAATCAGTTCAGCAAGCACCTCTTGCTTCTGTTCAGGCGGTGTCCACTGGATATTCGCCCGCCGGCAAACAATCCGCACGAGATCGTTGTCCTGTGGCTGCTCTCCCAAAAATGCTCGTAACTGTTGGCGAGTTGCTGGCAGACCTCGTTTCTGCAATTCAGAGAGCGTCACCTCGACGAGGATCTCATTCTGGTTCTCCCCGTATGGCCGCGAGGTCATACTGTACCCTTTGCCAACGTCCCAGCGCCAGACGGCATCACTGTGAAGGAGAGCGACTAACAGAGCCGTTTGCAGGTCTGTCAGATCTTGTCTCCTCCAGGTTTTGGTGGGGCTGCTCTCCTTCGCATCAAACGCAAGAGTAATCAGGAGGTCTGCCAGTTCTCCAGCAATCATACCATTGAGCTTGAACTCTCCGCGCTCCTCCCGTTGATCCAGAGACGAGAGTACCTGGATCAACCTGGGGATTAGATGAGAGGCAAAGGAAGAGGAAGGCGCGTACAAAGAGCGGATGACATCAAAGACCAGACGACTCTCGGCCCAGGGAAGCTCGGTGTAGAGATCGTCGAGCGGGTCAGGATACTGGATTCGTTCGAGCAGGAAATCATATGCCCTTGCAGGGACCTCTGGCTTGCGCGTCCACACCAGCGCCATCGCGGCGGCCAGGCGCACCAGGTCTGTCTGGCCATCGTCTAGCCCCTTTGCTAACAGATGCCAGCCAGCGGGGGACGCTTCCTCCTGCCTGGCAAGAAGCGTTCCCAGCGTGAAGAGCAAGCAAGCCTGCACGCGCTGATCGCGCTCAGTGGAAAACCGCTCGGCGAGTAGAGAGACGATCTGAGCAGCCTAGCGGGATAACGATCCCAGCAAACGGAGCGCAGCCATACGGAGCTTCGGGGACGGGTCATCAAGCAAGGAGCAATACAGTGGCAGGCCCGCAGACACCGCCTCATAGGTTTGCTCGACCCAGAAGACCCCTTCCTCTAATTCTGCAAGAAGAGCCGGGTCTTGTTTGCGCTCTTCGCTGTAAAAATGCCAGTGCTGGCGATGATACGTATTCCCCCGAGCCAGATGGGCTAACAAGACTAGAATCTCCTCTCGCTCGGGCATCGTTTCTCCTCGCAGCAGTTCTAACAGGAACGGAACGGCGTAAGCAGACGCCTGATACACGGTTCCCTGGTGATAAATATTGGTGTACAGCGTTCCCAGCGCTCTGCTCCGAAGCTGCTCATCGGTCGAAGCCAGATCGCGAAGCAGTTGGGGGACATCCGCTGCTGAACCATATGCATGAGAAAGGTCACTCCAGGTGATGGATGAAAGCTGTTCCAGCATCGTTTTTCCTCCACAGACATAGGGCAAAAAAAGGATCCAAACAGAGAAAACGACATTTACCACCGTTGGAGATGTATTGTGATCGTATGTGAGCTTGCTGTGTATAGTTATCCTGTGCCGAATATACATACACAAACGATCCAGGAGGGAGGCTACGTCCATCAGGCCACGATATCCTAATAATCAAGGTAGGATTTCTTTTCGGCGAGACAAACTGATCAAGTAGCTTGTCATCGTCAGTACCGATTCTTCCATACCCGACTGCCCCGATCACAGCTCTAGACTCATGTAGAGAAGGAAAGGCATCCGTTTTCAAATATCCCTCTAACAGGTCTAGTGTTTCATTGGGAAGACACACATGCCATTGAAAATCCTGGAGATCATGTCTTTGAGCATCTTTGTAGCTATAGAGCAGGAGCGATAAGTAGCTCATCCTCTCCGGTAAGAGCTTCATCTGCCTTTTCGTAAAGCTCCCCCATGCACCCGTTTCCCCTTTCAGCTTGGCCTGGCAAAGAATTCCTCGTCGGTAGTCCCCAATCTTGAGTAAATTATCGATACGTGTGACCTGGGGGCGGATAATCATCAAGCCGAAGTCCCCTCCAGTAATTTTTTCTGTTGCTCGCTTATGCAAGGTAATATCAGCCACTAATCCCTCGGCAATTTTCCACAACTCCGGCGAATCTTTCAAATCTGGGAAATTCTTTCCCAAATCGCCGAGAAAAGCTTGCGCAAAGAGCCCAGCATGACTGCGTTGACGCAATTGCTCAGCAAATTGAAGATAGAACAAAAGCGTGATCGTTTCTTCATCTGCCCCTGGAAGGTCGCAGCGAATGGTCTTCTGCAGTGCCTTCTCAGCAAGCTTCCAGCAGAGCGAAAGGTTCTCAAGTGTTGCCGGTATTTGCATAATCGTGCGGGGAAGAGCGTAGTTCATGTCACATTTCTCGTTCTATAGCCAAAACACAAGAGGCCAATCCTCAAGTGCGTCTTAGATATGCCGTAGATTGATTCTCCTTTGCTACCAAGGAGCAATGCAGTCCATACCTCTCTCCTGCCATTCTTTTTCACCATCGAAAAATGGAATTATGCTTCATGATCATTGCATTGAACGTAGTAGGAATTCTGAGACGGAAGTTGATTTTGCTTCGGCACAAAAGGTGAGAATACTTTCTGCAAGAGCTTCACTTGAGTGTCTCCCAGTCGGAAGAGTGCTCTCAGCGATTCTGGCCCGGAGCTTCTCAGGCCGCCAACTTATTCCTAGTTGCTTGAGTCACTATCGCGCCCCTCGTACTGGTGGCTCCAGTGACTGGAAACCCGTTGGATCACCCGCTCATGAACCAAACGTCGGGCGATCTGCTGCTGTTCTTCTGTCCACTCGCCAACATAGCGCAGCACACTGGTTCGCGGCCCAGCAGGTGGATCAAAAAACGGAAACGGCGCGACCTGAAAGGGCAGTGGCAAGACGCGCGTGACTTCTGCTATGCGCTCGGTCTCGACGTAGATGGCTACCTCTTTGACAGTCTTGTCCATCATATCTCTTCCTCTTCTTTACCTGCACCAGGATCAGTTTCTATAAGGTGTTTCCTGCCATCCCTACGGTAGCACTACCTGCCACGTCGGTTGCCGGCCTGGGTGCCGTGTGAGAGTTAGTAGCCGCGAAGCAGCACTGGGCTGTCAGGGGGCAGGTGAAGTCAGCGCTCCAGCATGTCCTGCAAGGAAGTGGCCTGCAACGAGATCAAGTGAGCTTCCTCTTGGGTGACTCCTACCTAGTAGACCCCACCTCTTCTGCAATCCAGGCCGAAGCCGCCATTGGCCACCTCGGCGTAGTGGGCACGCAGCAGAGGCGGCAGCAGGAACCCAAGGGCCGTTTCCGTAGCGCATAATTGCTCCTCGCTAGCCGGAGGGTAAGCAAAACCGTGGTGCTGGGGATGATCGGGCCCGGCATGGCGCAGGTCCGGCGTTCCTCCATACCAGCCATCTCGCCGGCATTTCTCCTGGATACGGCTACATAGTTCGGTGAAATCCCGATCCATTAATTCTGCCTTTCTCGGCGAAGGAGGTGCTGTCGAACCCCCTGTATGGGTCGTTCATGAAAAAAGACTCTCCCCATTGTAGCACACGTGTTCGTGAACGGCTAGCGAGGTCTGACATGTGAAGACGGAATCATCCTGGTGTCTGACAACTGCCTCCAGCATGTCAGACACCATTTCAGGTAAAAAAACACAAGATAGCGGAGGCCATTGCGCCGATGATGCTCTCCCCCTCTTCGGTTGGCACAACTGAGAGATGACCAAGCGATCTCCCGACCCACGAAGGCAAGCAGGTGCTCGTTCAGCCGTGAAATGCTGTGGAACGAGCGAAACAGGAGACACGCTTACAGCTTTCAAAGATCGAGAGAAGGAGACCGAACGACTGCCCACAGCCTATCCAGACCAACTGGGTTGTGATAGCCTCCGAGGAGCATGGGATAGCCTACGGCTGCATGGCCTGCTCAGTCACGACCTGCAAGAACGGTAGGAGCATGAGCAGGGTCAGGACGGCGCAGAGCGCGAAGGCTGCGCGGAGTCCGCAGAGTTGCGCCAGCACGCCCCCAAGCAGCGGCCCAACTGCAGCCAGCCCATTGCCCAGGAAGCGATAAGCCGCATTGACTCGTCCCTGTAAGTGATGAGAAACCGTGCGGCCCAGCAGAGACGCCGCGGCGATGGTCCATAACGGTCCGGTCATGCCACCCAACACCGCTGCCCCACCGATGATCCAGGCGTTGGTCGAGAGTGCAGGAGCGGCAAACATCATTGCATTGCCCAGAATGTTGAGGCCAATTGCCCAGCGCCGTCCCAGCCAGCGTTGCACCGGCAGCATCAGAAGCGTGCCGAGTACTCCTCCGGCACTGCCACACATCACGAGGAGGCCGTAGCCAGGAGCCGAGAGTCCGACTGGTCCGGGAGCGACCGCATAGAGCACCAGTAGCGCCAGATAGGCCCCCCAGCAGGCATTGATCACCCCTGCCATGAGACCAAGGGCGCGCAACACTGACCGGTGCCACAGGAAGCGTATCCCCTCGCGAAGTTCCGCTAGCAGATGGCGCTTGCTGCTGCGTGGCGGACGGAACGTTCCATGCAGCAAGAGCAGCGCGGCACATGCGGCCAGAGCACATCCCTCGCCGACACCCAACGCGAGAACGCTGCTGACACTAGCAAAGAGGCCACCCAGTGGCAAAGCGAGCAGTTCAATGAGATTCTGCGCACCGGTCAGCCAGGTATTGGCTCGCTCAAGCAAGGCTGCTGGCACAACCATGGGTACCGCAGCGGCCAGAGCAGGCTCCTCCAACGTCTGGGTCATCCCCAGGACGAACGCCGTTCCGTAGAGTAAGGGCAAGCTAACCGATCCGAACAGCGCAGCCAGGAGAGGCAAGACAAACGTCAGCAAGCGGAGGAGGGCGATGCCAAGCAGCATCTGCCGGCGATCGTAGCGATCCACCAGCGCCCCGACAAACAGACCAAACCCGAGGGAAGGAACTGTCAGAGCGAAGGTGATCCCAGACACCAGCAGTGGCGAGCGGGTCAGGGACGTGGCAAGGATCGCCAGCGCTACCTGCATCGCCCAGGAGCCGAAGTAGCTCGCTCCAGAGGCGGCCCAGAGCGCAAAGAAGCTCCACGCCTCTCGCGCTGCACTCCTGCTCGAGCTGGTCTCAGAGAGAGCAGACTGATCACAGTGGTTCTGTTGTTTCATTGCTGATGTTCTCCGTTTCTTTAAAAGCACAGCCATGAGGAAAATGCCTCATATCTGTGGACTACTTCACTCTGATGAGCAGCCAGGCAGAAAGCCTTCCAGAGGACAGGCATCATTGGGGTTGGAGGCTGCCATCAACGGAGAACCAGATGAGAACTCACCGCATAGCGAATATCTTTCCTTTCTTGCTTGCTTTACTCTCGTGACAGTACACAGTATACTTGAAAGAGGAACGAGGAACTTATCAAGCACTTAACATGTCTTCTCACGTTTTCTCTCCGTTCCTCTGCCTGGGTGCGGAGGAAGCGGCCGCGTTTTGATGGCATAGGTGGGAGACCAGACGAATGAGTAACATACAGCAGGCATCTGAGCAGAACAGAGTCAAGGCAGAACGCGTCCCGAATACGCATTTGAAATCGCAGCAGCTCAAGAAGAACTGGACGCAGGTCTACGTGGCGACCCTGATTGGCTCAAGCGACGTGGAGGTCTCCCACAGTACGAGGCCCAGGCGTATCAGAAGTTGGATCGATTCGAACGGGCCTAGATGTTGCAGCAAGCCCTCTCAGTAGAGGAGTGAACGAGCGGGACGCATTTCTGCCTACACATGTTAAATGTCAATAAGAAATTCGGGTGAGCGCGTATTACTGCTGCCGCTGGTGCTTACTCCGCCAGTTCACCTCCTTCTCCTTGCAGCCGAAGCTGTGCCGTTCTGGCTCGGTAGCTCTCCAACTCCATCATGTCGAGAA